>CALGGN010000312.1 GCA_937915915.1 uncultured Selenomonas sp.
CCTCATGCTGCTCTTCTACGGCGTGCTGGCGGAAAGCGGCTTGTCCCCTGTTTCCGTGGCGGTGATCGCCTTTTCCCTGCACACCTCGGCTCATGTGGCGGAGCTCATCCGTGCGACGGTTTCGGCAACGGACCATGGGGAAGTGGAGGCGGCCAGATCCCTTGGCTTTTCCAAGTGGCAAGCCTTTCGTCTGGTGACGCTTCCCCAGATTGTCCGCATTGCCCGTCCAGTGTATCAATCCACCATCGTGAACCTCATTCAATGGACCAGCGTGGTGGGATATATCACCATCACGGATCTGACCAGGGTGATCTACAATACCGCCTCCCGCACGATGCAGCCCATGATCACGATTTTGGGCGGCATGTTGATTTATCTTGCCATGTCCTACTGCGTGTACGGCGTCTTTTCCTATTGGGACCGACGGGATCAAAAGGGTGATGAGGCGGCTCTCGAAGCGAAACGAAGTGGAGCATAGGAGGCGAAGAGCGGGTGGGCATTCTGGAAGTGAGGGGGCTTTCTAAGTCCTTTGGGGATCTGGCCGTGCTGAAATCTGTGGATTTAAGCGTGCGGGAAGGGGAGCGCATCGCTGTCATCGGCGCCTCCGGCTGCGGCAAGAGCGTCTTTTTGCGCTCCTTGAATCTTTTGGAACAGCCCGATGCCGGGAGCGTTGTCGTGAACGGCATGGAGATCACCGCCAAGGGGGCAAAGGTGGACGAGATCCGCCGTCAAATGGGCATGGTGTTCCAGAGATTTTGCCTTTTTTCCCATCGCAATGTCATGGACAATCTCTGTCTTGCGCCTGTCGAGCTTTTGGGCATGCAGCGGGAGGCTGCAGAGGAGAAGGCAATGGAACTCCTGCGGGAGGTGGGGCTTGCCGCCAAGGCCAAGGCGCTCCCCTGCGTCCTGTCCGGCGGACAGCAGCAGCGCATTGCCATCTGCCGAGCCCTGATGATGGAGCCGAAGGTCCTGCTCATGGACGAGCCCACCAGCGCCCTCGACCCGACCATGGTGGGGGAGGTGCTGGCGGTCATCCGCATGCTGGCGAAGCAGGGGCGCACCATGATCGTCGTCACCCATGAGATGAACTTCGCCCGTGAGGTGGCGGACCGGATTTTGTTCTTCGCCGACGGTGGCATCTATGAGCAGGGAACGCCGGAGGAAATCTTCGACCGCCCGAAAAGGGAAAAGACCATCGCGTTCATCCACAAGCACAAGTACTTCAGCTATGACATCCGGAGCAAGGCTGACTTTGACCTCATGGAGCTGCAGGGGGGCATCTGGACATTTGCGGAGAAATACGGCATAGCGGCTGACCGTGTCTATGCACTGCAGTATTGCGCGGAGGAACTGGTCTACGAATTTTTCGATGTCAGTTTTGTGGGCACGGAAGCCGTTCGCATTGCGCTGACCCTCACCTATGCAGAGGCGCAGGATGTCATCCGCCTGGAACTGGACAGCGGCGGCACAGCCTACGATCCCTTTTTGGCAGAAAGCGAAGCGGATGAGGCGGATGACGAGCATATCGGGGTCGCTATCCTGAAAAGGAAAGCCAAGCATTTTGCTTATTGTCTGGATGAGGGAGTCAACCGGATTACGGTTGAATTATGAGGATGGCAAAATGGAACAATTGTGCCATAGGATGGGAATGGGGGTGGCAGATTGCTTTATCTTTGTATGATTGTTTCCGTTGCGCTGATTGCGGCCGGCGGATGGGGCGCGGCAGGTGAGTGGCCGCGGCTTGGAATGGCGGCGTTGATGGCAGGTCTCGGCATCAGTGCGCAGAGCGTGAAATACTGGCGGGAGCATCGCGTGCCGACGCTGGAACTGGAAGAGCTCGAGGCGGAAAAGGCGCTGCTGCTTCAGGAGAGCTATGAGAAGGCAATCTCGGATTACCGTTCTTTGGACTTGCTCAAAAAGGAACTGCAGGACAGGGAACTGATCGGACAGGTGGAGCACATGCAGCATGTTTCGCAAAATTTGCTCGCCTACCTTGAGAAGCATCCGACGAAGATCCCGCTGGCGCAGCAGTATGTCGACTATTATCAGGATCGCGCCGTGACCTTGGTACAGCAGTATCGGGAGCTGGAAGAAAGCGGGCTGTCCACGGAGCGCGTGGAGGCGCAGAAGGCGCAGCTGAAGGAGACGCTGGCCTCGATGGATGGGGCCTATGCGGAGCAGTTCGAACGAGTGCTCAGCGATCAGATGCTTGCAGCCGAGGCCGAGATGACGGTCCTGCGGCAGCATCTGGAGTCCGAGGGGCTGGGGCGTGAAAAGGCGGAGACGCATATACATCTCAGCCGCTCGGCGAAAAGGGCGCAAAACGGGTTCTCGCTGGAGCGCTTTCTGGACTCCTTGTTTCACGGAGAGGGCAGCTTTTCCATCATCCCGCAGCAGGAGCGGGTGCCTGTCCTGAAGCGCAAGCTGATCCAGTCAGCTCTGGCGATGGGGCTGGGGTGGCTGGGCGCGCACAAGTTCTATCAGAGAAAGAAATTTTGGGGCGTACTGTATCTCATGTTTTGCTGGACGAGCATCCCGTTCTGGGTGAGCGTCGTGGAGGGTGTGAGATACTTGTTCATGCCGATGGATGATTTTTACTTGCAATACTATCGAAAGGATTAGGGGGCGCAGATTATGGCAGACATCAATCTGGAGGATTTGATGAAGCGGAAGCAGGGCGAGACGGCAACGGAAGTCGCTATCGTGCCGGAGCAGGTCGTGGAGACGGTCACGCAGCAGGTGGAGACGCTTTCGCCGGAGGAGCAGCGGCGTGTGGCGGAGATCCGTGACAAGATCGATCTCATGGACAGCAGCACGGCGCGGACCTTCGGGGCTCCCGCCCAGAAGGAGATTGCGAATTTCTCGGACAGCATCCTTTCCCGTGTGCGTGCGAAGGATGCCGGACCGGTGGGAGACCTTCTGGGGCAGCTCGTGACCAAGGTGAAGTCCTTTGAGGCGCCGGAGGACAAAGGTTTCCTGAGCCGTTTGCCCTTTGTCGGATCCGTGGTCAAGAAGGCGGAGAGCATGATGGCGGAGTATGAGAAGCTTTCGACGCAGGTGGACAAGATCCAGCGGGGGCTGGAGCAGTCCAAGGTGAAGATGCTGGAAGATGTGGCGATGTTCGACGGGCTCTATGAAAAGAACCTTTCCTACTTCAAGGAACTGCAGCTCTATATCCGGGCCGGTGAGGAAAAGCTCGATGAGATGCGGAACGTGACGCTTCCGAAGCTCCGTCAGCAGGCGGCGGATTCCAATGATCCGATGGCGGTGCAGGTGGTCAGCGATTTTGAGAACAGTGTGGACCGCTTCGAGAAGAAGGTGCATGATCTCAAGATCAGCAAGACACTGGCCATCCAGACCGCGCCGCAGATCCGCCTGATCCAGAACAATGACAAAGTGCTCATCGACCGCGTGCAGACGGCGATTTACAACACAATCCCCCTCTGGAAGAGCCAGATGGTCATCGCGCTGGGGCTTTCCCGGCAGCAGCAGGTGCTTGCGACGCAGAGAGCCGTGTCGGATACGACGAACGAGCTGCTGCGCCGCAATTCGGAGATGTTGAAGATGACGACGACGGAGACTGCGAAGGAAAATGAGCGCAGCATCGTAGATATCGAGACGGTGCAGAAGGTGAATGAGGATCTCATCTCAACCATCGAGGAAACCATCCGCATCCAGCAGGATGGCAGGGCGAAGCGCCAGGCGGCGGAGCAGCAGCTTGTCCAGATCGAAGATCGGCTGAAGCAGACCCTGTTGGCGCAGAGAAACAAGTGAGTTTACTATGAAATCTTAGCGAATACAAGCCAAAGGCGCAGTATGAGCTTAGATTTCATGTAAGGGCGTAGCGCGAAACATCGTTTCGCGTGGAGTTTTAGGGAAATTGGGAAGCAATGATGAACAGACATGTAAGAGTGCAGAGCCGGATCCGATGGCTGGTCGTGATCCTGCTTGGCGCCATGGGCGTGGTCATGTTCCGCTACGCATGGCTGCAGCTGGTTCAGGGAAACGAGCTGTCGGAACGAATGCGCTATCAGGTGGGACAGGATTATTCCATCCAGTCGCCCCGCGGCGCCATCCTGGATCGGAACGGGCGCGAGCTGGCGGTCAGCACCATGACGAAATCGCTTTTCGTCGATCCGAACCATGTGGAGAATGCTGAGGCGGTGGCGGCAGACCTGGCGCCCCTTGTAGGGAAGACGGAGCAGGAGATTCTGGATGATATCGCCGTGGGCGGCGGATTCTCCTGGGTGAAGCGGCGGTTGGAGCAGCCGGAGTACGAGGCTGTGCGCGCACTGATCCGCGAGAAGGACTATGCGAGCTGTCTCGGTTTCCGTGACGAGGCGAAGCGCTATTATCCGAACGATGTGCTGGCGGCCAATGTCCTCGGATTCGTCGGCACGGACGACAAGGGGCTGGACGGCATCGAGCAGGCTTTGGACAAGTATATCAAGGGAGAGGTGACGGACACTTTTCTCTATACGGATCCTGCGGAGCGTCCGATCCTGGACTCCATCTTTGCGAAGCGCGGCTATCAGGGAGACCACTGCAAGACCATCGAGCTTACGATTGACAGCGCGATCCAGTTCATCGTGGAGCAGGAGCTGGACAAGGCAATGGCGGCAAATAATCCGCTGAGCGTCACCTGCGTCGTGATGGATCCCAAGACAGCCGAGATTCTGGCCATGGCATCCTGTCCGAGCTATAATCCCAACAAGTTCTGGGACTATCAGCCGGAGGTATGGAAGAATCGTGCCGTGTCCTTTATCTACGAGCCGGGGTCAACCTTCAAGGCGGTGGTGGCCGGGGCGGCTCTGCAGGAAAAGGTGGTTTCCCCGAACAAGATCTTTGTGGATCCGGGATATGTCATGGTGTCGGGGCGGCGCATACAGAACTGGAACGGTGAGAGCTTCGGGACGGTCACGTTCACGGATGTGGTGAAGAACTCGCTGAATACGGGCTTTGCCCAGGTGGGACTGCAGCTGGGCGCAGAAAAGCTGATAGAATATGCGAAGATTTTCGGCTTCGGGGAATATACGGGCATTGAGCTTCCTGGCGAGGAAGCGGGCCTGCTTTTCAACCCGGAGGATATGGGGGACTCGGATATCGCGACCATGGCCATCGGGCAGAGCATCGCGGTGACGCCGCTGCAGCTTGTGACGGCCATGTCCGCCATCGCGAATGACGGGATTCTCTTGAAGCCGCATATTGTGAAGGCCATTCGGAACGCGGATGGGACTACCTATCAGGAAACGAAGCCGGAAGAGGTGCGCCGCACCATTGAGTCCGCCACGGACAAGACACTGGTGGGCCTCTTGGAGCAGGTTGTCGCGACGGGCGGCGGCGGAAAGGCTGCCGTCAAGGGCTACCGCATTGCCGGAAAGACGGGCACGGCGCAGAAGATCCGCGAGGATGGCGTGGGATATATGGACGGGCGCTATATCGCGTCTTTCTGCGGCTTTGCGCCGGTGGAGGATCCGCAGTTCGTGGTGCTGGTCATCATTGACGACCCCTCCGGCATATTCTACGGCGGGCAGATTGCAGCGCCGGTGGCGGGAAATATCTTTTCCCAGATCCTGCGCTAT
This sequence comes from uncultured Selenomonas sp., assembly GCA_937915915.1. GTDB lineage: Bacteria > Bacillota > Negativicutes > Selenomonadales > Selenomonadaceae > UBA9786. The sequence continues at coordinate 5,583 of CALGGN010000312.1, forward strand.
CGTCATGTCGAGCCCACCTCGGACCCGGAACTGATAGACGATGAGGAAGTGGAAATCGAGGGGGATATGAACCTGTCGCAGAAACCAAGCCAACCTTCGCCGCCTGCCTTTGAGGGCAATGTCCCGAGCGGAATGGTGGTGGTGCCGGACTTCACGGGGCAGAGCATCCGCGAGGCATCCAGGACTGCGGCATCCAGGGGGCTTTCCGTGGAAAGCGAAGGTTCGGGCCGCGCCATCGGGCAGAGCATCGCGCCGAATACCTTAGTGGAGAATGGCACGCATATCGTTATACAGTTCAGCCCGTAAATTTGGGCAAACAAGATTTTTGCAACAGATAGAACATCAAGTCCTTGCATGCGCGAGGACTTTTCTTTTGGGAAGCAGGAGTTTGAGATTTTTTGTTGAATAGAATACATGGAGAACGGAGATTTGATACTGGGGGACTGACGCGTGGTTGGAATTGTGGTGGTATCCCATAGCCAGCGGTTGGCAGAAGGCGTCGTGGAGCTGGCGCAGATGATGGCGCCCGATGCACCGATTGCCGCGGCGGGCGGGCTGGATGACGGAACGACGGGAACGAGCTTCGAGAAAATCATCTATGCCATCCGGGATGTCTATACGGAGGAGGGCGTTGCCATCCTTGTGGACATGGGGAGCGCTGTCCTGACAGCGGAAATGGCGGTGGAAACGCTGCCGGAATGCAGGCTGGAGCTGCTGGACTGCCCCTTGGTGGAAGGCGCGGTTCTTGCAGCTATGGAATCCAGGGCGGGGGCATCTCTGGAAACCATCGCGGAAAAGGTGCAGGAAGCCCGAAGCATGAAGAAGCTGCAGCTGGAAGAATAGGATTGCAGCAAGAATGAGGAGGAGGATTCTTAAATAACTGATTTTATAGACAAATATGCACATTAGTGGTATAATGTATTTATGGGGGGAAAACCATGAATACATCAAATATCACGAATTACAAGCCTAAAGAGTTTGCTGAGCTCCTTAATGTCTCGGTAAAAACGCTCCAGCGTTGGGACAGAGAGAAAACGCTTGTAGCAAACAGAACCCCTACAAATCGAAGGTACTATACTTACGACCAGTATTTGCAGTTCAAAGGCATTGGCAAGGATGCTGATTCTCGAAAGATAGTCATTTATACAAGAGTATCAACCCAAAACCAGTCCGACGACCTTGAAAATCAAGTTGATTTTCTGCAGCAGTATGTTAATGCCAAGGGACTTATAGCTGATGACATTATCAGGGACTACGGAAGCGGCCTGAACTATAACCGTAAAAAATGGAATCAGCTATTGAACGAAGTCATGGAAAACAAAATCAAAATGATTCTTGTATCGCACAAGGATAGATTTGTCCGATTCGGCTTCGACTGGTTTGAAAAGTTCTGCAGCAAGTTCAATGTCGAGATAGTGGTTGTAAAAAACGAAAAGCTATCACCGCACGAAGAACTTGTGCAGGACATTGTGAGCATACTTCATGTATTCTCATGCAGGCTTTACGGCCTACGGAAGTACAAAAAGCAGATTGAAGGGGATGAGACCATTGCTGAAGGCGTTCAAGACGGAGATAGCCCCGACTGAGGAACAAAAAGCAAAAATCATCCGTTCTATTGGTGTGTCAAGATTCCTGTACAACCGATACATCGCTTACAACCGTCATTTATACAGGATGTACCAGCGCGGGTTGCTTGATGGCGAACAGAAACATTTTGTCACTGCCAACGATTTCGATAAGTATGTCAATCACAAGCTGAAAAAGGAACTCCCATGGATTGGCCAGTGCGGCGCAAAGGCTCGCAAGAAAGCCCTGGTCAATGCTGAACAGGCATTCAGGCGTTTCTTTGACGGAATATCAGGCTTTCCGAGATTCAAGAAAAAATCCAGTCAGGATGTGAAACTGTATTTCCCAAAGAACAATAAAGGCGACTGGATGATATGGCGACACAAGATAATGATACCCACATTGAAACAGGTCAGATTGAAAGAATTTGGGTATTTGCCTGCAGGGGCTGAAGTCACCAATGGCACAGTATCTTATGTTGCTGGCAGATTCTATGTTTCCGTTGCAGCGGATATTGATGAAAAATCTAAGCACAACAAGGATTTGGAGACATATTATTCTTTGCCGGCAAATGGAATAGGCATGGATCTAGGTGTGAAAGACCTTGCTGTTGTTAGTGATGGCAGAGTCTTCAAGAATATCAATAAGAGTTCGAAGGTCAAAAGACTGGAGAAACGGCTTCGGAGGGAGCAGAGGCGCCTTAGCCGAAAATATGAGTGCAAAAAGAAGAAAGGTGGGAAAACTGCTACTGTCTCTGCAAACATAGAAAAGCAAAAGCTAAAGGTACAGAAACTTCATCAGCGCATAACAAGAATCCGAGAGGACTATGAGAACAAGACAATCCATGAAGTAGTGAAGCAAAAACCACGCTTCATCACCGTGGAGGATTTGAATATCAAAGGCATGATGAAGAATCGGCATCTGGCAAAAGCTGTAGCGGCGCAGAGATTCAATCACCTGGTAGCCAAACTGAGACGCAAAGCAGGAATCATAGGCATTGAACTTCGTGAGGTTGACAGATTCTACCCCAGCTCCAAAACCTGTCATGCTTGCGGGCATATACATAAAGGTCTGAAACTCAAAGAAAGAGTGTATGCTTGTCCTGAATGTGGCTATACAACGGACAGGGATTACAATGCTTCGCTGAATTTGCGGGATGCTAAGGAATATCGGGTGGCTTAACAACAAAAGCTCCGATATATGTACCGATGGCTAGTCGGGAACAGACTTGCCTCCTTGCGTAGCAAGGAGTGTGATGTCAACGCCTTCGGAGTGCTATGCAAACGCTAGTAGCCTGCCCTTCGGGACGGCGAGAGCGAGCACGATGAACAAGGAATATTTCTAAGACATATACACTTTTGTCTATGTTTTTAGTAGCAGAAATACAAAGAATCCGCGCAAGACGCTTTGAATCGAGGACTTGACATTTCTTCCGCCACGTGGGTGAAAGTAGCAAACGGTATAGTTACGGATATTGACATGGATGCTTACCCTGCCGTCACCACTCGCATGAAAGCGGCTCCCGCCTTCGACAAGCTGGATTTAAGCTCCGCCGAAAACGACGAGTTCGGCACGACGGAAAACGCCCCCAAGCATTTTTCGACTATCTCTAAAGCCTACGAAACCAAAAAGGGCGAAATGGCTGACAGCAAGATGATAAATCTGATGAATCCCCTGCATTTCATCGGTACGAACAATTCGACCGTCGCAAAACATTATCGCATACGCCACGGTGCCGTTGACAGGGACACAGCCTTGGCCGTTCCCGCCATATTAGCGTTGAAACTCTCCATGAACGGTGTTCATGTGGACTTCTTTTCACCTTGGAATCGCGGACACAGCGGGGATTATGACTTGCCGGAACTTTTCGACTGGATGGATAAAATCTGCAAGGAATAGGGAAGTGATTATCCATGACGTTGCGCTGGCGTTACACCGTTCTGTTCTTTGGCGTAATAGCTCAATCAGCGGGGATTGCCCTAGTGGTGAAAAGTTTTCTTGGCACATCTCCCATATCCAGCGTCCCTTATGTCTTGAGTCTTATCATTCCCTTTACCTTCGGGCAAACCACCTTTGCGGTCAATATGTTGTTTATCATGGGACAAGTAGCTCTTCTTCGTCGAAAATTCCAAAAAGTACAGTTCCTTCAGATTCCCGTAACCATAGTATTTGCATTTTTCATTGATATATTTATGGCTATATTTGCAAATGTCCTGCCGGAATTTTACCTTTGGAAGCTCGTTGTGCTTATGCTGGGAGCTACGCTTGTATCTCTTGGCGTAGCTCTTCAGGTGATTGCTAATGTGCTTATGCTCTCCGGCGAAGGCATCGTCTATGCAATAAGTCAAGTTTTTAGGATTGATTTTGGCAAAGTGAAAACGGCGTTTGACTGTTTTCTGGTTCTATCCGGGGTCTTGCTGTGCGTGATTTTCTTGCCGTCCATTGAGGGGATTCGCGAGGGAACTTTGATCTCAGCCTTGGTGACAGGCTCAATCGCTCGCTGGTTCATTCGTCATTTTAAGCTACGTGGTTGGCTAAAAAAATAAGCTGACGGTATAGTGGTCAATCAATACGCCGGAGGAAGCATTCAAAGACGACATCCCATACCCCGTAACGATGCACCCTTTATGACGAAAGGAAGTCAGCCGACCGATGCAGGTAATTTTATTTTCGATGATGTCGAATATGCTGATTTCTTAAAAAAAGAACCATTGGCAAGGAAATATATTTTTTTATTTAAAATTTATTTCTGAACAGTTCCTATGAATGAAGTCTATGCTGCATAAAGCATTGAATGCAATGCTGGAACATGGTACAATAAGGCAAAGGAGGCGATACTATGAACATGCAAGAAGTTGCAAGGCTCATTGAAGGCTTGCGGGAACTTGGCTTGACAGGTGATGAAGTAACCGATTTTCTGCTATGGATCGAAACGGGAGATAAAACGAAGCTACCGAAGAAGGCAAAAGAAGCATAGATTTCGCGGGAGTCATCGAAGGATGGCTCCTTTTTCATGGAACAATAAACGCTAAGAAGGGTTCAAATTTTTAGGAAACACTGATTAAATGAGCTTCCTTTATACAATCTGCAGGCACAGGAACAGCACCAGCCCGATGCCCGAGCCGACGATGGAGCCGTTCATCCGGATCCAGAGCAGATCCGGCTCCACCTTGTCGTAGACCAGATGATTGAGCTGATCGTCCGTCAGCCGATCCAGCACATTCGTAACCACGACCCCGACCAGGCTCTGCGCATGGAGAGCCGAGCGTGCCAGCAGGTCATACAGGAAATGCTCCACGCTTTTGCGGAGGGTTTCGTCCGCCTGCAATAGTTTCAAGGCGCGATGATACTCCGAAGTGAACACCTCCAGCAAGCGCAAACGCACCACCGGCAGGTTTTTCATGGTCTTCTCCGCATCCTCCGCTCCAAGGAAATCCGCCTGCATATGCTCCAGCGCGCGTGACACAGCCTCTTCCAGCGGCAGCTCTTCCACCAAGGCATCACGCAGATTCCCCGCCAGCTTCCGAAATTCCTGCGACTGCCCAAGTTCCTCCGTCTTTTCATAGAACAGCTGCAAGATCTCCGACTGCAGCTCCGAGTCCCTTGTCCCAAGCGAATCGAGCATCGAGAGGATCTGCCGCTGCATGAGCGCGGCGGCCTCCTCGTAATTCACCAGATCCAATGCCTGTGCAAAGCCCGCCATGAGCATTCCCATCGGGCTTTTGACCTTCTCCTCCTCATATGCTTCCAGCATCGACTGCAGGCTCTTCCTGATCTCCGGACGCTCCGCATAGGCATGTGCCGCGGCAGCCAGACGCTCCAAGATATCCTTGTCGCGTCCGCTCGCCTTCATCCATGCACCGCAGGCCTGCAGCATGCTCAACGCAGGAGCCTCCCGGAGCGCGTGCCTCAGTTGCTCCGACAGGAACTTTGCCTGCTGTCCGCGATCCTGCTGCAGCAAGAGATCTCTGGTATACTGCAGCAGACGGCGCAGCATCTGTTCCTTCGTTTCCTTCTGATCCAGCCATTCCATGAGCATGGGCATCAGGTGAAGCTGCCCCAGATGGCGGAAGATCTTTCTGCGGGAAAAGAATTCCTTCTGCACCATCGTGACAGACGCCTTGACAAACTCCTTGCGCCGATTCGGCAGGATCGCCGTATGATAGGGAAATCCGAGGGGCTTGCGGAAAAGCGCCGTCACAGCGAACCAGTCCGCGATCCCGCCCACCAGCGCCGCCTCGGAAACGAACAGGAACCCATCGGCAACGACTCTGTCCGGATAGGACAGATGCAGGCAGAGGGAAAGCAAAAACACAGCCGCCGCAAACATGAGCGTCTTGTCGGCCTTGTTCCAACCCGACCAGATCACAGTCCCCACATCCTTTCCAATCCCCAGACGATCAAGTAAAGCCCCATGCCGACCAATGCGCCCACCACGGATCCATTGATCCGAATCATTTGCAGATCATCCGCTACTTTTCCCTCCACGAAATCCGTCAGGCTGTCGTCGTCCATCTCATCCAGCCGTTCGCGTATCAAGCCCGGAATCAGATTGTGGTGTTTTCGAAGCTCTTCCTCCAGAAAATTCTTCACAAAACGGTCAAACTGCGCCTGCATTTCCGCGCTTTCCACGAATGCATCGATGCGCCGCTTCAGAAACAGGTGTACCTGCGGCAGCCAAAAGGGATTTTCTCCCTTCACCTGATGCTCCAGCCAATCCGCCAGATATCCGCCGATATCCAGCCCCTCCAGATAATGCTCATGCCATCCGTGGAACAGCGCGGCAATCTCAGGCTCATGGGCCAGCCTCCCCATCAGGGACGCAAATCCGGCCTTCAGGGAGGCGTGCGCTTCTGTATCATCGACGCGCAGCTCCTCCAGATAAGCAATCAGCCGTTCATTGAAAATATCCCGTATCCTTTCATCCGAAAGATCCAGCGCGGCCAGCACAAAAGCACGTCCTGCGGACTCGCCCTCATAGGCGTTTCGCAAAATGCGGATATTCTCCAAAAGCACCGTTTGGATGGCAGGCGCATCCAAAACCTGCCGACCAATGTCCAAAAGCGTCATGAGCACCTGATGGCCGTGCCTTTCCTCGGCCAAAAGGGACAAAATATCCGTCGCGACACGCTCCAGCGCAACGCCCGACAGTGCCTCGCGCACAGCAGGAGCCAAGGATTCCGCCATGCGTCGGCTGTCCATGCTGTTCACCGTCCGCAGCAGCACGGTATCCACAAGTTCCTGCACCCGCTCACGCCCGCCCCGATGCTCCAGATAATCCACCAGCAGCGCTGCGGCGTTCTCCCTCCGCACGACCTGCATGATATTGTCCACGCTCAAAAGATCCTCACTGGAAAACTCCACGATGGAATCCATGATACGCGCACGATTGCGACGCAGGATCTCCGTCCGGTAGCTGATGCCGAGGGGCTTTCGGAACAGCGCCGTGACAGCGAACCAGTCGGCAAGTCCGCCAATCACAGCCGCCAAAAAACCGTGATGCACCAGCCCCCACCCAAAGCCTCCCGCCGCAGCTGCAGGCAGCGTGCCCGTAAATCCTAAGGCGCTGATCAGCAATGCAAGCGTCGCCTTGTTTTTCTTCTGCAATCCACACAGCCCCTTCAAAATCCTTTACATCCACATCTTTCACACCAATTATAATGCAATGGATTCTTTTTTTCCAGTCCATCACACCCCAAAACGAAAAGGAAGGCACACGCCTTCCCCTGTATTCTCAATATGCGCCGCGCTGAGCAAAAACCGCCTTGACGGTCTTGAACAGGTACATCAAATCAATCCAGACCGACCAATTCCGCACATACCATGTATCCATCGCCACTCGCTCCTCGTAGGTCGTGTCGCTTCGCCCGCTGACCTGCCACATTCCTGTGATGCCGGGCAGAACCATGTAGTATTCGCGGATATTTTCCTTATAGCGGGGAATCTCCTCTGTCACGATGGGCCGTGGCCCCACAAGGCTCATATCCCCCCGAAGCACATTCCAGAGCTGCGGGAGCTCATCCAGGCTGGTCCTTCTCAAAAAGGCTCCCAAGCGCGTTACACGCGGATCATGGGTCAGCTTGAAGCTTTCCTCCCACTCCTTCTGCGCCTCAGGATTCTTTTCCAAATACTCTTTCAGCAGCTCCTGCGCGTTCGGCAGCATGGTCTGGAATTTATAGCAGGGAAACAGCTTCCCATCCTTCCCCACACGTTGATGAGTAAAAATCACGTGTCCCCCGTTGTCAATTGCCACCCAAATCGTCAGAAACAACAAAATGGGTGAAATCAAAAAACCGCCGAATATGGTACAGACCAAATCAAAGATCCGCTTGAACAGCCGATTATACCAGCGTGCCAGGTTATTTCGGAGATTCAGCACGAGAATCTTCTCGCTGAACAGCACGCTGGCATCTACGCCGGCCATCGGCGTGCCGATCAAATCGGGCACAAAGGAAATATCCTTCACGTGGGGCTGGATTTCAGCAATCATCGTTTGAAGATATTCCTTGGAAATTCCGGGAGCCGCTATAATCACCCGCTGGATATTGGTCATTTTGACAATACGCGAAGCATTATCGAAGCCCCCCATCATCCGCAGCCTGTGAGGAAGCCGCTCCGAAACAGGATGGTCGTCCACCACGCCCACAACATCATAGCGGTAGCCCAAATCGCCATCCCAAAAGCGGAGCAAGTGCTCCGCCGTCCTGCCGGCGCCTATCAGCAGCACCGGTTCGTAAAAGATGTGATAATGCTTCATACACTTCAGGACGATATAGCGCGTAAGATAAATACTGCATAAAATAGATAATCCAAAGAGTACCACAAACAATCGGGATGCCTGATCCCCTGCTTTCAAAAAGTAAATCAGGATGATCGAGGTGCCCCATCCAGCCATCACCGACTTGAAGATATCACGCATGGTGTCCGCGATGGGCTGCGCCTGCCGATAAGTACGGGAATGATTCAAAAATATCAGGAAGAGAAGCGGCACCCACCCATAGATATACGCATCACTATACATATAGGATGAATGGCGCCAAAAGTCCATCACATCCCGCAAAAAAAAAGCAATATGTTCAGCCACCACAACAGCGACATAATCCATCACAATGAACAACGCAGGAAAGTAGTCCTGAAAAAATTTTTTCATGAAAACGCAGCACTCCCTTCTTCGCATCGTTGCATTCATCATAGGTGGGTCAATCGAAACCATGTACGGTCAGCATGGGAGTGCCGGCATTGGCCACCGAACAGTTAGGAACTGTTCCTTAGACACGCCTTATCAAATCTAGCAATTCCTTCGCCTTCGCCTGACACAAAGCTTTATCGCTTCTTGCCTCTACATTCAGACGAAGGAGAGGTTCCGTGTTGGATCTACGCAGATTGAACCGCCAATCCCCCATATCCACGCTAAGGCCATCGATATGCTGTACTTTCTTGGCATGAACGCTGTAGGCATCCTCTACTTTGGTCATAATCGTAGCCGCCGTTTCCACACTTTCCAATTTAGTATTGATTTCGCCGGACACAGGGTATTTCTCCATACGTTTCTTCAGTAAGGAAGAAAGGCTCTCATTCTTGCGGCTCATAAGCTCGGCAACAAGCAGCCAAGGTATCATGCCGCTGTCACAGTAGGAAAAATCACGAAAATAATGATGAGCACTCATCTCTCCGCCGTAGACAGCATCCACCTCCCGCATTTTAGCCTTGATGAAAGCATGCCCCCCTTTGCAGATGATAGGCTCACCGCCGGCCTCTTCCACCAGTTCTATGGTATTCCAAATGCAACGAGGGTCATAGACCACTCTGGCTCCCTTGTTCTTCTCTAAAAAAGCCTGAGCGAGAAAGCCCACCATGTAATAGCCTTCAATGAAATTGCCCTGCTCATCATAGAGGAAGCAGCGGTCAAAGTCGCCATCCCATGCCACACCGAAATCAGCGCCATATTCCACCACGGCCTTGGCTGTTGCCTCACGATTCTCTGGCAACAGGGGGTTTGGAACGCCATGGGGAAAAGAACCATCCGGCTCACCGTAAACGGGAATAATTTCAAAAGGCAAATATTGAGCCAAGGCATCCACTACCGGTCCTGCCGATCCATTGCCACTGTTCGCCACAACCTTCAACGGCTTCAAAGCCTTGACATCCACGAAGGACAGTATTCTCTGCAGATAATCCTCCAGCATGTCTTTCTTCTCAGCTTTACCATGCACAGCTGCAGCGGCAGGGAGCTCCGCTTCATCTTGCACAGCTTCCGCCAATAATTTCAGTTCCGCCTTGTCCAAGGGAACTGCCCCACGTTTCACCAGCTTCAGACCGTTGTATTCTTTGGGATTGTGGCTGGCAGTGATCATCAGACCTCCATCTGTTTTACCTGCTGCATGGTAAATCATTTCTGTTCCGCAAAGTCCAATGTCCACCACGCCGCAGCCCGCCTCGTTCAGTCCCTTCGTCAAAGCCTCTGACAAAGTTCCACCCGAAATACGAATGTCATGCCCAACTACTACTTGCCTGACATGGAAGAGATGGGGGAAAACCCGTCCTATGCGATAGTAGAGTTCCTCATTGACTTCTTGCGGATAGATTCCACGCAAATCATATGCGCCAAATGCCTTGGTAGTGATATCCATAAAAAAACCTCTTAAGCACCAATCTTTGTTTTCAACCCTGCTTCTTGCGCCAGTATTCCAAAGTAGCCTCCAGTCCAGCTTGAAAATCTTTTTCCGGTCTCCAGCCCGTTGCCTTGAACAGCTTGGCGCCATCTCCTACAAAGAAAGGCACCTCAGATGGACGCATTTTGGCAGGGTCCTTCCTGACTTCTATATTTTCCCCTGATATAGCCAACAGTTCATGGAGGACTTTCTCTATCCTGCGCGGCTTCCCCGAGCAAATGTTATAAATGCCTGTAGGAACATCCTTCTCGATCAGGCTCACATAAGCGGCGATGATGTCATCTATGTAGGTAAAATCCCTGGCCGCCGTAAGATCTCCAACGGAAAGAATCGGCTTCTGCTCTCCCTGCTCGATAGCGGCAATCTGACTGGCAAAATCACTGACTACGAAGCCCAGTTTCTGTCCCGGTCCAAAATGATTGAACGAACGGGCAGCAATGACATTCAGACTGTATTTCTTCGCCATCTGCATGGAAAGCTGCTCGGCACACAATTTGGAAATACTATAGGGATTTTGCGGATCACAAGGCATATCTTCGGTAAGAGGCTTGCCACACTTGGCCGTAAGGCCATAAGCATCGCTTGAACCGATTGTCAAGAGCTTTGCCTCAGGAGCAGCCTCTACCATAGCTTCCAGTAAGGTCACTGTGCCCCCCACATTCACAGCCATGGTTTTAGCAGGATGTTCCCAAGCAAAAGGCACGTTGGCAATAGCTGCCAGATGCACGATGGCATCCGGCTTTTCCTCACGTAAAACCTCTCGCACTCTCTCACCATCCAGCAAATCTGCATGATGGAAGGAAACCGAAAGTTCTTCAAAAAGAGGAACCACACCAAGGTCAATCGCTGCCAAACGATGACCACGCACAGCAAAAGCACGGAGCAAGTGTCCTCCGACAAAACCGGCAGCACCGGTAATTAGGATTTTCATTTGATTCATTCCTCCTGAATACTGATGTGATCGAAAATCGAATTCACACTTGAACGTAAAGCAATGTCTATGTGAAACAGATAGCTTGCAATCTCTCCGCTTATTTCTCCAATGGATTACTATCCGACAGAATCTTCTCCTGCCAATCCGTGATGTTCCGAATGCCCGCCTCATAGGAGAAATTGATGCCCAACGCATGAACCATCTGTCCCTTTTCCTGCGCAGAGCGAATGTACTTTGCTGCATATTTCTTCACATCAATCTGCTGCACGGCTTCCTCCGCTGTCTTGTCCAATTTGAACTCTATGATGTAAAGATGTTGCTCCGTATCCAACACGCCATCGATCCGCCCGATATTCGTCGTGACCTCCGCCTGCATCTCCATGCCGCACATGCGGAAGATGGTGTAGACAATGGATTGGTAATATTTCTCCTGCTTCACCTGAATATCATACCTCAGCCCTGCGAAGAACTCCCGCAGAAGCTCTATCATCTGCACAGTGCCGCCGGACATGGCGGCCTTGACCAGCTTGAAGGCATATGTGTCAGATTCGGCGAGCCGCTCATAAGTCGTGAGCAACCCGACCTCGAAAGAGGATCGCACCTCTTCATTGGGAAAACGCAGAGAGAAGCTGCGCAAGCCGCCCATCTCCAGCAAACTGTCCAACGTCAGATAGCCGGTCTGGAAGAGCAGCTGCACCACACGTTCTGCAGAAACCTCCCTGCCCGCCAGATCCGTCAGGTTGAACGTAGCCAAAGAGTCTGCGGACAGACTGGCCTCCACCATGTCCGTCAGGAACATCCTCTTGCGCACCAAAAGCTTCAATAGAAAGGTCGGCGTTCCCGTCTCAAACCAATAGTTCGCAAACTGCCCCTCGGAATAGAAAAATTGTCCTATGGACACCGGATTGTAGACCGTCTCAGCAGCCACCGCAAAGCAAAAACCGTCATACCAGTACCGTAACTGGTCAAGAAGTCCTTGCATATCCATGACTCGGCCCCATCGGTCGCGCGTTCCCTCTCGTACCACCTGTGCCAAATGTTCGGAGAAATTCTCCTCCAACTCCGTCTGCGTGTAACCGAACATCGCCGCATAGTTCCTGTGCATGCTGATGTCCGTCAAATTGTTCAGTTTGCTAAAGATAGACACCTTCGCGAACTTTGTAACTCCTGTCAGAAACACAAAACGCAGCAATGGCTCTGCACCTTTGATTGTCTGGTAGAAGGACTCCAGAGCCGCACGGAAGACTTCCGCATCCCCTGCATCCTCCACATGACCGATGATGGGTTTGTCGTACTCATCGATCAGAAGCACCACGCCACAGTCATATTTCTTATACAACTTGCGGATGATATCGTCAAGCATATCCGCCGCCGATCCGCCCTCTGCCGATATCCCATATTCCTCGGCCGTATACCGAAGCGCCCTCTGCAGGCCGCTCTCCATCAGTTTCACTGTGCTGTTGTCATACCGCCCGAAATCAACATGGATGACCGGATGCACTGGCCAGTCGTAGTCCGTCCTTGCGAGATACAATCCTTCAAAAAGCTCCCGTTTTCCTTTGAAAATGGCCTCAATGGTCGAAACGGCCAGACTCTTGCCAAAACGCCGCGGACGGGCGCAGAAAAACTGACCTTTAGGTTTCATGAGCAACCGATGGATATAGCTCGTCTTATCCACATACAGACAATCATATTTTCTCAAATCAGAAAACGTATAAATCGAAGTCGATATTTCTTTCATAATAACGTTTCATTCCGATTCTCATCAACACTGCGGTTTTTAACATCCCTTCACCTTCAGCTCATCCTGAACACGCTTCAAGTCCGCATCCACCATCATATGGATGAGCTGCTCCAAACTGGTCTTGGCTGTCCACCCCAGCTTCTCCTGTGCCTTCTTGGGGTCGCCAAGCAGGAGATCAACCTCGGCAGGACGGTAAAACTTCGGATCAATGACCACATATTTCTCGTAATCCAATCCCACATGCTCGAAGGCAATCTTGCACATATCCCGAACAGTGGTGGTGCGCCCCGTTGCTACCACATACGTATCCGGCTTCTCCTGCTGGAGCATGAGCCACATGGCCTCCACATAGTCCCCGGCAAATCCCCAGTCACGCTTAGCATCGATGTTGCCCAGATGCAAATCTTCCTGCACGCCCAACTTGATGCGAGCCACGGCATCGGTCACCTTGCGGGTGACAAACTCAATGCCACGCAGGGGGGATTCATGATTGAAAAGAATGCCGCAGCAGCCAAAGATGTCAAAGCTCTCCCGATAGTTGATGGTCATCCAGTGGGCAAAGAGCTTGGACACACCGTAGGGGCTGCGGGGATGGAAAGGTGTCTCCTCGGACTGCAGGGGATGCTCCGGCATACCGCCGAACATCTCGGAAGTAGATGCCTGATAGAACTTTATCTTGGGATTCACAATGCGAATAGCTTCCAAACAGTTCAGAGCGCCTACACCGGTGCTCTGGGCTGTCAGCTGGGGCTGATTCCAAGATGTTCCCACGAAGCTCTGAGCGCCAAGGTTATAGAACTCATCTGGCTGGGCCATGTTCAGTGCGCGGATAATGGAAGTCACATCGGTGAGATCCCCTTCGACCAACTCCACCTTATCATCTACCTCCAGGTACTTCAGCCGCCAGTTCGTTTTAGTGGCACGGCGTGCCAGCAGACCGTAAACCTCGTACCCCTTGTCCAACAGGAGTTTGGCAAGATATGCTCCATCCTGACCGGTAATACCTGTAATCAATGCACTTTTTTTCATGTCTTTCTCCTTTCAAGATGATACCTGACCCATTGCAAGTCTTATTTTTCTCTGATCCATACGAGAAAACATATCTACAGCAATTTATATCTGAGCCATACTTTCAGTCTCTCTATTGAAACAGGGGCGATAATATGTGCCAATCGATACCAGCAAAGCAGCATACGTATGCACCAATATCGAGCGCCATATTCATGAGGAATATCTTCCCAAGCAGGAAGTTCTATTGAAGAATTAACTTTCTGAGAAGCACGCAATACCTCTGCCACCTTTTCACCAACGTCCTCATCTACTGTCTCCGGAGAATCAACAGAAAGTCTGCACTGCTCCATAATACCCTTCAGGCAGCCATCTGCCATAGCAGAAACATTGCCATAAGAGAAGTACTGCAAGCACTGACGCTGACGCGATAAAACTTCCTCCCGCAGGCCACTGTCTGTAACAAGCCTATCAATGATGAAGGCTAACTTCTCTGGATCCTTGACATGGCTAAGCACGCCAGCTCCCCTCAGAGTTTCCTTGATTGCTCCTGCATCGTAAGCCACGATTGGGACATCGAAATACATAGCCTCCAACAATGGAACACAGAAGCCCTCATGCTCACTCATGCACAAGAAGACATCAGCCAGTTTGTAATATGCCAGTATATCGTCAAACGGCACATGGCCTGTAAAAATTACGTTGTCTGCTTGCAGGTATTCAATGTATCGCTGCAGCTTCTTAAAATATATCTCTTGTCCTGCAGGATTGCCAACAACAAAGAGACGCGAGCAGGGATTGATATATTTATTGTAATAAGCAAAAGCTCTGATAACATCTTCCTGGCATTTGTTCATGACAACACGGCCGACAAAAATGAAATTTGTCCATCCATCCGACTGGTACTGCTGCAATATTTTCATTGAAGGCGGTTTGGCATAATCATCGAAAGGTACAATTATAGGCAACACTGCGATAGGCATGTCATAGCCCAATCTCAATAGATCACGGCGATTAAACTCGGAATCGGCTATACATCCTTCAAATACTTGGCGTAAAGCCTCTAAATCGGCATATGCTTCATACATAGCCACTTCTGCAACAGGATTATAGCCACGGAAATACAAAGGCGGGGTCAGATTATGATAAACCATGAATTTCCTGCCAGGCACATTCAAGAGAAAATCTCTTATGATGGCAGAACAAGTCGCCATGTGATAAAGGATAATATCACACGGAGATATGTCCATCGAGGTATCCAACAGAGCACAAAAATCACTGCCTTCATATCTCTTATCAACTGCCAGAGCATAAATGCGCGTCTCAGGATCATATTTCTTCAGGATATGATGCAGTGCCAGCGCATCATTACCCACTGCATCTCCATAAGCCAGTCCCCTGACGATCTGTATTATTCTCATATCTAACACAAAACCTTATAAGGCTTGCTCTTTCCTTCGATGATGTCCAGAATAGCCTGTGCAGATTCTTTCCAACTATAAAGACGTATGCTTTTTGAATCAGGATGTTCTTCCGTATTCAAAAAAGCAATCAGCTTTTCCTTCAGAGAAACTGCATCTAAAACCTTAAAATAGTCAGCCCCAGTGCCTGCGACCTCCCTAAAAATGGAAATATCTGAAGCGATAATCGGCGTACCGAAATAAGCTGCCTCAATTAAGGGCAAGCCGAAGCCTTCATCTTGAGAAGCAGCTATCAAGGCTGACACATGCTGGTAAGCCCACTGCAATTCAGGATCCGTTGCATCGGTCAGCCACATAGTATGGTCTGCAGCCAACCTACATTTCCGCAATAGGCATGAAAAACCTTCACTGCCCCAACCATCTTTGCCTATAATGAGGAGTCTTGCTTCTTTGCCTTCTCTGATGAGCGCATCAAATGCTTCAAAAGCTACACCATATCCCTTGCGCGGTTCGATGGTGCCTACCATAAGGAAAATGGGAACATCCCCCACAAAATCCTGAAGAGACCTGCGGACCGAGCCTTTCTTCTCCTGTATATCTGCTCCCATGGGGAAATAATGGAGATTCAATGGCCTTGCACGCGAGAAATTTTTTTCCTGATAATAGTCCGCTACCGAATCCGCTGTAGTCCTTGAAATGCAGAATATACAATCTGCTTCGCTAATGATTGTATCATGCCATCGTATGAATATATCTACAAATTCATGTGACCCAAATAATTCCGGGTACTTGATTGGAAAGAGGTCGTATATAATAGCACTGACTTTGACCCCATTTGCATGTGCCTTATTCATTATCTTGCCTATAGTTGAATAATGATCCCACGAAGAATCCAACAATACTAAATTATCACCGGATCTGAAACTGACTTTCTGCTCAGGAGGGCACTCATCAAGGGCTCCAATAGCATGCAGATAAAGATTGCTTGTCGCCAGTTTGCCGCCACAGTCCTGCACAGGCATGACATTTTTATACAAAGAATGCATATTAGCGTATACATTATGAAAAACCCTCTGGATACCTGTATGGTCATCTATCCTGCTTATACGCGTTGCATCAACCAGTATATATGGCTGTTCACGCTGCCAGACCCCCATACGGCTGGCATTTATAGCATGCCAGCAAGAATACATCTCATTCTTCATCCATCTGGCTGTTCTGGGCACCTTGGCTGCCAGCATATGATATGCTGGTTTAAGCATATATTTTTTTAATTTTCCTTTCCAGCCAACCGACCCACTTTCACCTGCTGGCGGGACAGGTATTTCAGACCAATCCGGCGACATTGCTTCAACCTTAGCGGGTGCATCTGGAAAAACTTCCGATTCTTTAATCGTTTCCATTGAACATGTATTGCCGTCTATCGGTACATTATAGTCACCAGTCAAGAGACGGCGAAGACATGCCTGAAACTGCTCCTTTACCGTTTCAAGAGAAAACCTCTTCAAGCCTTCACCCTGACACTTCAACAACTGGTCTCTTACTTCCTGGTGCTGCAGCAGATAGTCCATGCACTTGGCTACATATGACGGCTCATTGCTTCGCAGTAGCCCTGCTCCCCCCAACGTTTCTGGCACCGCTGCTGCTGCGTATGCGAGTATAGGCTTATGGAAAATCATCGATTCAACCAGAGGAACACAAAAGCCCTCATGTTCGCTCATACACAGGAATACATCTGCCAGCTGATAATATGCCAAAATCTTTTGAAATGAGATGGAGCCTGTAAATTTAACAGCATCAGCTATGCCTAACTTCGCAGCATAAACAGCCAAACGCCTAAAATATCTGTCCGTAACTACATTGCCGACCAAAAACAATCTGGAATCGCTGTTATAATGCTTATAGTAATATGCAAAGGCCCTAATAATGTTTTCATGTTTTTTATTAGGAACGATTCGCCCAACAAAAAGGAAATTTGTCAAACCATCATTCTTAAATCTGGCCATCACTCCAGAATCTGGCTCTCTTTGATAATCCCCAAAGGGAATGATAATAGGCAAAACTTCAATAGGCTTCCTACAGCCGGTCTGAATCAAATCTTCCTTATTATATGATGAATCAGCTAAACAGTAATCGAATTCATTTACCAAATCGGCTAATTCCTGACGTCCTGATTTAACTGATTTATATATTTCTTTGTCATACTCAGAGAAATATTCACAAGGTGTAATGTTATGATAGACCATTACCTTCTTGCATTCCGCTTGTTT
Organism: uncultured Selenomonas sp.; assembly: GCA_937915915.1. GTDB lineage: Bacteria > Bacillota > Negativicutes > Selenomonadales > Selenomonadaceae > UBA9786. Next base: position 23,198 of record CALGGN010000312.1, read on the forward strand.
TATGATTTTTGCGCATGCCGATGAACCAGTAGAAAAATGATAAATCAACACATCGTCTTTTTTTAATTTAGGTAACTCAGAAATAAGAAAAAAATAGTCACATTTCTTAAGCAATCTCTCATCGATATATTCAGCATAAATTGCCTTTTCACAATCCGGGACATCGATGGCTTC
>CALGGN010000313.1 GCA_937915915.1 uncultured Selenomonas sp.
GGAAAGTCTTCAAAGCTGAACTTGTGGGCGTCATCGCAGATCGTGTCCCCGATGCCGAAAATCCCCGGGTCAAAAAGCCCTACGATGTCCCCCGGATAGGCCGTATCGATGATCTGCCTGTCCTGCGCCAAGAACTGCTGCGGCTGCGCCAGCTTGATGTCCCTGGCGCTTTTGTTGTGCCATACGCTCATATTGCGCTCGAATTTGCCCGAGCAGATGCGGATAAAGGCCAGACGATCCCGGTGGGCAGGATTCATATTCGCCTGAATTTTGAACACAAAGGCCGAAAATCTCTCATCGTCCGGCTCGATTGTTCCGTCCGAGGAGGCACGCGGCGCAGGAGGCGGCGCAAGGCGGATATACTCCTCCAGGAAGTTCTGCACACCGAAATTCGTCATGGCGGAGCCGAAGAACATCGGCGTCAGCTCCCCTGCCGCCACCTTTTCCAAGTTAAAGCCCTCGCCGGCCTCGTCCAGCAGCGCGATATCGTCCTGCAAAGCGTCATAGGCATCCTGCCCGATGCGCTCGATCATCTCCGGCGCGTCCGGGGCAAAGATCTCCGACACGCGCTCTTCCTGACCGTGGGTGCTGTCCTCCGCAAAAAGCTCCACCCGTTTCTTCTGGCGGTCATACACGCCCATGTACTTGCCGTCCACCCCGATGGGCCAGTTCATGGGATAGGAGCGGATGCCCAGCACCGTCTCGATCTCATCCATCAAATCCAGCGGCGCCTTGCCGAAGCGGTCCAGCTTGTTCACAAAGGTAAAGATGGGGATATTGCGCTGCTTGCAGACGCGGAACAGTTTTTTCGTCTGCGCCTCCACGCCCTTTGCCACATCGATGATCATGACCGCGCTGTCCACCGCCATCAGGGTACGATAGGTATCCTCGCTGAAATCCTGGTGCCCCGGTGTATCAAGGATATTGATGCGGCAGCCGTCGTAATCGAACTGCAGGACGCTGCTTGTCACCGAAATGCCGCGCTGCTTCTCGATCTCCATCCAGTCCGACACCGCGTGCCGCTGTGTCTTGCGGGACTTGATGGATCCCGCCAGATGAATGGCGCCCCCATAGAGCAGCAGCTTCTCCGTCAGTGTCGTCTTTCCCGCATCCGGGTGGGAAATGATCGCAAATGTCCTGCGCTTCCCGATTTCCTGCTGCAATTCTTCCTTCAATGATGCCATCCCAAAAATCCTCCATCCGGAATGCGTTTTCGCACTCCCGCCAATCTCTTCATCAACTGCTCCATTGTATCAGAAAGTAGGCTTGCACGCTACACTTTTCAAAAAAATATCGCCCTCCGGATCGGAGGGCGACAAAATTTCCTCGATATCTCAAAACATCATATTGAGCAGATTTCCCACATTGCCATAGCCGGACATCCGCGCATAGGCGCTGCCGGTATAAACGGAGGCGGTGGAAAGCTGCGAGCCGAACATGGCATTCACGGACGGGAACAACCTGTCGCGCTGCGAAGTCGCGACATCCACATGGCCCTCCGCCTTGTCGGCAAGACCACTAAGCACACGCGACACCTTGTCCGGATCCTCCGTGATGGCCTTCGTGAGCTTGTCCTCGTCAATCGAGAACTTGCCGGAACCATCCACTTTCAGGCCGATGGAATCATACTGTCCCGACCGATAGGTCGTATCCGCAAACAGCGATTCCAAGCGTCCCATGCGCTTCGACACCTCGCCATTATCGGAAAAGAAATCAATCGCGTCGTTATAGTCGCTCGCCAGCTGCTCCACTGCCTTGAGCGCGGACACCAGCGCCTCGCTCTTCTTCGTGGTCGTCGTGCCGTCCTCATTTTCCGTCGTTGTCACCGCGGAAGCACCGCCGACGTTGAAATCCATTCCTTTGATTGCCGCCGCCGAATCCTTCAGATTGCTCATGGCGGAGTCGAACTCCGAATAAAAGGTCTTGGAGGTCTTATCATAGGAGGACAAAAGCGACTTCACGTTGGCGCTGACCTCGCCGATCCCCGATGCAGTGCTCGCCGCAGAAGCCTGCGAGGAATAAAAATTGCTGAACATGGAGGCCGTCGCACCCGTATTCGAGACCAAAGCCTTCGAACTGTTGAACAATGTACCGTTCTGCTGCGCGGTCTTATAAAGTGAATAGGTGCCTCCCAGCATATTCGAAATCGTTGGCATAAAAATCATCCTTCCATAGAACCGAAAACAACACATCCTGTCTTGAGGGCAGACTCCTCCCTTTGTTTTTATTCTACCACTCCCCTGCCCTTCTGTCAATGAAAACCTCTGCTCCGGACACGTCCGTTTCATAAATTCAGCAGCGTAATCTGGCAATGACTGGTAAATGGGAATTTATGAGACGGACAGCCACGCAGTAAAAGCCTTCCCCTCTGGGGAAGGGCTTGGGCTAGAGGCGGTTCGTCCCTTTTGAAGCTTTTATGAAACGGGCGTGCTTCTTTCCCTTGTGGGAATCCTATGTGATTCTGTTTATATCCTGTTCCTCAGTCTCTTTACATCGTCTGGCCAGCCACAGTAAGTGCTCCTTGTTCTCCGGACTTATGCCTCGGAAAAGGTTAACCAGAGCCTGCTCGTCCTGAAGCAATTCGCACTCGGCTTTAGGACGTGCATCTCCCATCAGCCAGGAGAGGCTGACGTTCTCCGTGCTGGCAATGCGCACAAGGCCATCTACGTCCGGCTGTCCTGAGCCGCGCAGCCAGCCTAAGAGCGCATTCCTCGTCACGCCGAGCCGTCTGGCATACTCAGTCTGCGTCATTTTGTGGTTTTGATTCTTGGCCCGCTCCCACAATTCGTTTATCCGTTTATGGAACTTATTCTTCCACATCATAGCCCATTCCTTTTTTGCAAATCAGCGCTCAGCTTTTCCCTGCCGTCTTTCTGGCCTTCTTCCATCGGCTCACCAACCGCGAAGCCAACTGCCTCATAGCCACGATGCCGAATTATGCGAAGCCCAGGCCGCTGTGCAGGCCAACTGGTGAATCCCGGCTCCCGCTCCAATGCGGGAGTTTTTCATATCTGCGGGACAAATCTCTGCATATTGACATCATCCTCCAATTTGCTAAAATAAAAGCAAGAAAATCCCCATGAAAGGAGCTTAAACGTGAAAATCCCTAAGAAACCTCCCAACGATCCATCGTCTCTTACAAAACAGCCGCCTCCCAGCAATATCAAGCCGTGGGAAGACCTGACCATCGCGGATGACTACATGTTCAAGCTGGTCATGAAGCACAAGCATATCTGCAAGCATCTGTTGGAAATCATCCTTCGTATCAAAATCCGCGAAATCAGGGAACCTGAGACCGAGAAAGCCATGAAAAATGGCTTCGAAAGCCGCGGCATACGGCTGGACGTCTATGTGGAGGACGATGCAAACACCGTCTACGACGTGGAGATGCAAGTTCGCCAGTACCCTATGGCTACTCTTGGCCGACGCACACGCTACTACCAGTCAGTCATAGACTTTGGTGCCCTGCAGGCAGGTGTCTTCTACAACAAGCTGAAAAAATCTATCATCATCTTCATCTGCCCCTTCCGCCTCTTTGACAGCAACCGCCACATCTTTACCTTCCAGAACACCTGCCAGGAGGACACCTCCATCCTGCTGGATGATGGGGCCTCCAAAATCTTCCTCAGCACCAAGGGAACCCTAGACGATGTCGCCCCGGAGGTAAAGAACTTCCTGGACTTCGTGGATGGGCTTCCTGTGAAGGATGAATGGGTTGAAGAAATACAAAATCTCATCACCAAACTGAAGAATACCGAAAAGGAGAAGGTGAACTATATGACTTATGAAATGAAAATTATCGAGGAACGTGAAGAAGCTAAGGCCGAGGAAAGGAAAAGTGCCATACGCACTCTTATTATTACCCTAAGAGACCTGTCCATAGATCAGTCAAAAGCCATCGAGCAAGTCATGCAAAAATATTCCCTAACCCGCAGCCAGGCCCAGGCAGCTGTGCAGGCCAACTGGTGAACCTTCT
>CALGGN010000314.1 GCA_937915915.1 uncultured Selenomonas sp.
CCTGCCGTCACGAGCGCAAAGCACGCGAAGGCCTGCCAATAGCCGCCTCCGGTGGAGCCGATCAGGAGACAAAAGAGCACAGCCCACAGCCGACTTTTTTTCTCCTTCAGCTTTCCCTCATAGATCCACAGGCAAAGCAGAACGGCCAAGGGCAGGAATTCGTAGGCCAGGAGGGAGCCATGCTCCAGATTTCGCTGAAAGAAGAAAGGCAGAAACGCATATAACTGCCCTCCTGCCATGGCCGGCAGGTCGGCAATCCCCATTGCCCGCAGGGACAAAAACGCGATCACTGCGATCAGGACGCCCGTTGTCAGGAAAAACAGGTTGGCCACCAGAACCGCATCTTGGGAAAAAAGAGCCAGAATTTTGATGAGGAGCACGTCAAACGTCCGCAGGAATGCCTGAGGAAAGTCGTAATATTCCGCTTGGAAGGGAGCGCCCAAGTACGGATTTTCGGCTACCCAGCCTGTGTCCAGGATGGTCTTTACGAACCTGAGGGAGACATCAAAGGAATCATCGGAAGCCACCCATCGCCATGACCAGGGCAGCAGCAGATTTTCTTGGGAAACGTGCAGACGCTGCAATTCATATGCCAGTGCGACAACTGCGGACAAAAGTATCTTTAGAGCCAAAAATCTTCGCCCCAGCAGGAATTCTTCCAGACGAGACATATCACACATCCCTTCAGCGAATCTTCCGCTTTGTTGTTTTCGCCTGATAGTGGAATACCAGCCAGCGGCTGGCGGCGTAGTTCAAAATGGTGGCAATGGCATCTGCCAGAGCCTTCAGTGGTACGGGAGGCCCGGAGAGCAAGTCCACCCCCACATACATGATCGAAACGTCGATCATGCCCGTGGCCAGTCGGCAATATATGAATTTGCACAGTTCACGGAAAGTTTCCTGCCTTCCTTTTCCACGGCTTTCAAAGACCCACAGCTTGTTGGTCACAAAGGCGGTCAGCACCGCCAGAAGCCAGGCGATGATGCTGGCGGGGACATTGGGCAGACTCATTTTTTCCAGGGCAAGCCAATAGACGGCAAGGTTCACCAGAGTCGTGAGGCCACCGAAAAAGACATACAGCACCGCATGACGGCAGCGATGCCACATAGCCTGCGGTTTGCCTTCCCAAAGCACGGGTTCCATCCCCTCGGTCGTATTCATTGATGCCGTCTGAGTCCTTTCTTGATGGTACGGAAATCCTGCACAGCCTTCAGGCCAATGCGGCAGATGCGGGGCAGGTTGATGGAGTTTTTCCCGCCTTGGCGCGGACGGAAGGTAATGGGGATGAATTCCACCGGTTCTTTGTTGTAAAGGAAGAGCACGGTCAGCATGACGTTGGACAGATTGAAGTCCTTCGGCACATCCGGCAGGTATTCCGCCAAAAGCTGCCGTTCCATCAAGCGGAAGGGCGTGTTGGCATCGGTGACAGACAAGCCGAAGATAAGCCATAGCACCAGTTTCAGCACTTTGGTGACAACCAGCCGCGAAAAACCGTCTTCCCTGTGGTTGCGGTAGCCGATGACAGCCCGCTTCTCATGCCGTTTTTGCCAGAAAGCCTCGAACTCCGAGGGGCGGGTCTGCCCATCGGAATCGGTCTGGAATATGAAGTCCGCTCCGCGCTCCAGAGCATGTTTGTAGGCATAGAGGAGGGTCGCCCCGTGGCCGGAATTTTCCTTGTCTAAAACCTCCAGCTGGGGGCGGCCCTTCATCATGCCGCGGGCCGCTTCCAACGTATGGTCACGGCTGCCGTCGTTGACAATTACCAGCCGCGACTTTCCTTCTCCCGGATGCTTCTCGATGACAGCATACCATTCTTCTATCACGGAGGGCAGGGCTTCTTCTTCGTTGTAGGCAGGCATAACGATATAGAGACTTTCCACCGATGAACTGCTCCTTCCCTTGGGGGCTTTTGTCCGCGTTTCTCTTGCCGCGTAGCCGTCCCAAGGCCAAACTTCTCCCATTACATCTGCAAATATTATACCGACATTGCGCATATTTTACTACAAAATTTCAGCGAGCACAAGTCGAAAACGCAGTGGGGCTTAGATTTCGTGTAAGGGCGCAGCGACACGGAGTTTGCAATGGGCAAAAATTCCTGCTCAAAGATCTTTGTCCGAAAACGCATAAGGGAGCAGTTCCTCCATGGATACCGCTTTGGTATCTCCCTTGAGATTCGCCATGATGATGCGCGGGATGCAAAACTCTGCCATGACCTGGCGGCAGGCTCCGCAGGGGGAGCAGGGCTCCTCCGTGTCCGCGATGACGGCGATGGCCTCCAGCTCGCGCTCCCCCTCGGAAACCGCCTTGAAGATGGCTGTGCGTTCCGCGCAGTTCGTCACGGGGTAGGAGGCATTCTCGATATTGCAGCCCCCGTAGATCTTGCCGGACTTTGCCAGCACCGCGGCGCCCACCTTGAAGTTTGAATAGGGCACATAGGCGTGCTCGCGGTACTCTTTTGCCGTTGCAATCAGTTCCTCGTCTTTCATTCGCTCACCCTCTTCGTTCCATGGCTCAACAGCCGGTGTCATATCGCTCTATGCTGTCTCTTTCGACACGGGCGAATACCAGCGGGATCTTTTTCGGCGGCTCGCTGCCCGTGCGGATCGCCTCACGATACAGGTTTTCCGCTTCCGCCAGTTTTTCCGGTCGGGAGGTGTAAAACGTCACCAGGGGATCCCCTTTCCGGACGGCATCCCCGTATTTTTTGCGGAGCACAAGCCCTGCGCTGAGGTCGATCGCGCTCTCCTTTGTCTCGCGGCCCGCGCCCAGAAGGACGGAGGTGAGGCCCACTTTTTCCGCATCCATGCGGGTGATATAGCCGTCCTGCTCTGCCTTGACTTCCAGCGTATAAGGAGCCTTCGGGAACTTTTCATAGTCGCGCAGCACGGAGTCGTCGCCGCCATGCCGTCTCGCCATGTGGCAGAAAGTCTCGAAAGCCGAGCCGTCCGCAATGGCCTTTTCCGCCATTCTGCGGCATTCCTCCAAGGTGCCCTTGTCTGCCAGACAGAGCATATTCGCCGCCAGCTGCAGGGATACCTCGACAAGGTCCTTCGGCCCCCTGCCCTTGAGCACCTCCATGGACTCGATGACCTCCAGCGCATTGCCGATGCTGTGGCCAAGCGGTGTATCCATATCCGTGATGAGAGCCACGGTGCGCCGCCCCGCGCCCTCGCCGATGGCGACCATCGTCTGCGCGAGCCGGATGGAGTCCTCCAGTGTCTTCATGAACGCGCCGCTGCCTGTTTTCACGTCCAGTAGGATGCAGTCACTGCCTGCCGCCAGTTTCTTGCTCATGATGGAGGAGGCAATGAGGGGGATGCTGTCCACCGTCGCGGTCACATCGCGCAGCGCATAGAGTTTCTTGTCTGCGGGCGCGAGATTGCCGGACTGGCCGATCAGGCTCACGCCGCACTCCCGCAGGGTATCAAGGAATTCCCTGCGGTCCAGCGCCGTGCGATAGCCGGGGATCGCCTCCAGCTTGTCCACTGTGCCGCCCGTATGGCCGAGGCCGCGTCCGCTCATCTTCGCGACTTTGACGCCGCATGCCGCCACGATTGGCGCCACGATGAGCGACGTTTTGTCCCCTACGCCGCCCGTGCTGTGCTTGTCCACCTTCTTGCCCTCGATGGGGGAAAGGTCGACCTTGTCGCCGGATCTTGCCGTGGCCTTCGTGAGCTCTGTGGTCTCATGGGCATCCATGCCCCGGAACCAGATCGCCATGAGCATGGCAGACATCTGGTAGTCCGCGATCTCGCCCTTGACAAAGCCGTCGATCATGTAGCCGATCTCGGCATCCGTCAGCGGCTCCCCATGCTTTTTCTTTGCAATCAGGTCATATATTCTCATGACGCTCATCTCCCTTTTGCACAGTTCCTTATTCTTTTAAAATCCGTGGCAGCAGGCTTTCGCCTTTGCTCGTCATGGGGGCATCGAAGATATCCGCCACCGTTGCCCCCAGCATCGCAAAGGTCGGGTAAGTTCCCAGATTCAGGTTTTCCTTGATGTTCTTTCCGTAAATCAGGAGCGGCACATATTCGCGGGTGTGATCCGTCCCGGCAGCTCCGGGATCGCAGCCATGATCCGCCGTGATCATGAGCACATCATCGCCCCGCATCTTCCCCATGAACTCTCCGAGCTGCACATCCACCTTCGAGGCATTTTCCGCATAGCCGTCGATGTCCCTGCGGTGTCCGAACTTCATATCGAAGTCCACGAGGTTCACGAAGCAGAGTCCCGTGAAATCCTCCTCCATGACCTTCAAGGTCTTGTCCATGCCGTCCGCGTCGTTTTCGTTGACGCCAAGGTTGCGGCTCACGCTGCGGCCTGCGAAGATATCCGAGATTTTGCCCACGCCGATGGTGGCAAGCCCTTTCCTGGCGAGGGCGTCCAGCATCGTGTCTCCCGTCGGATCCAGCGAAAAATCATGCCTGCGGGGCGTGCGCTCATAGTTGGGGTAGCTTCCCGCGAAGGGGCGCGCAATCACGCGGCCTACGCCATGCTTCCCCTGCAGCAGCTTCCTTGCGGTGCGGCAGTAGCCATAGAGCTGCTCCACAGGCACATGTTTCTCATGGGCCGCGATCTGGAACACGCTGTCCGCCGATGTGTAGGCAATGAGCGCGCCTGTCTTCTCGTGCTCCTGCCCGTAGTCGTGGATGACCTTCGTGCCCGAGTAGGGAAGGTTGCAGATCAGCTTTCGGCCAAGTGCCTGTTCCATTTTCTCCACCAGTTCCTTCGGAAAGCCGTCGGGATAGGTGGGCATGGGCTGCTCCGACACGATGCCCGCAAGCTCCCAATGACCGATGGTCGTGTCCTTTCCGCGGGACAGCTCCCGCAGTCTTGCGAACGTCCCGATGGGGGACGGTTCCCTTTCGCCGCACGAAACCCCGTCGATGTTGAACAGCCCCAGTTTCCTCAGGTTCGGCACGTGGAATTTGGGGGAGGATGCCAGGGATGCCAGGGTATTGCACACCTTGTCCCCGAAGTCCTCCGCATCCGGCTCCCGGCCGATGCCGAAGCTGTCCAGCACGATCACGAACACCCGTTTGATACCATTCACTTGCGATCACCTCTGACATGGAAGATACCGTGAATATCATCCATTTGTTCTTTGAAAAGCTCTGTATAAAATTCTGCATTCGGTTCTGATTTCCTGCTTTGCGGAAAATATCGTCTTCAGAGGGAGGAAATGCGTGTTTTTTCTTGAATTGAATCAGAAGAGGTTTTTGAGGTTTTTGGGAATTTGATGGATGATGAGGAAAAAGATGTTTGATGCGGGAAAATATGATGTGATCGTCATCGGCGCAGGCCATGCAGGGGTGGAAGCGGCTCTGGCTGCGGCAAGGATCGGCTGCAGCACGCTTTTGACGACGCTTTCGATGGACAATATTGCCATGATGCCGTGCAATCCTTCCATTGGCGGCCCTGCCAAGGGGCATTTGGTGCGTGAGGTGGATGCGCTGGGCGGGCAGATGGGCGTGAATGCCGATCGTACCTGCATCCAGTTCCGCATGCTCAACACAGGAAAGGGCCCGGCGGTGCATGCGCTCCGTGCGCAGGCGGACAAGAAGCATTACCAGTTCTTGATGAAGGAGACCTGCGAGCACACGGAACATCTGGATGTGAAGCAGCTTCTTGTGGAGCGTGTGCTCATGGAAGATGGGGAGATCCGAGGGGTGGAGACCGAGACGGGGGAGCGGTATCTGGCAAAGGCCGTCATCCTGGCATCCGGCACCTATCTGCGGGGTCGCATCATCATCGGGGAGACTGCCTATGACGGGGGGCCGAACGGCCAGCGGGCGGCGATGGCGCTCTCCGCATCCTTGCAGGAGGCAGGCATCCGCCTCATGCGGTTCAAAACGGGGACGCCCGCGCGCGTGGACGGCAGGACGCTGGATTTCTCCAAAATGGAATTGCAGCCGGGAGACGACGAGGCGCGAAATTTTTCCTTCCTGAGCGATATCGAGACACGGGAGCAGGTGCCTTGCTATCTGACCTATACCAATGAGCGCACCCATGCGATTTTGCGGAAGAATATGCACCGCGCGCCGATGGCGAACGGCGTGATCGAGGGCATCGGTCCGCGCTACTGCCCCTCGATTGAAACCAAGGTGCTGCGCTTTCCCGACAAGGAACGGCACCAGCTTTTTCTGGAGCCGGAGGGGCTTCACACCGGGGAGTACTATGTGCAGGGCATGTCCACCAGCATGCCCATGGATGTGCAGCTGGAGTTCCTTCATACGATACCGGGGCTGGAGCACGCAAAGGTCATGCGGGCAGGCTATGCCATTGAGTACGATTGCATCGATCCCCTGCAGCTGGGGCCGACGCTGGAGTTCAAAACGATTCACGGATTCTTTTCCGCGGGACAGTCCAACGGCACCTCGGGCTATGAGGAGGCGGCGGCGCAGGGCATCATGGCGGGCATCAATGCGGCGATGCTGGTGAAGGGCAGGGAGCCTTTGGTCCTGAAGCGCTCCGAGGGCTATATCGGCGTGCTCATCGACGATCTGGTGACGAAGGGAACCCGGGAGCCTTACCGCATGATGACGTCCCGGGCGGAGTACCGCCTGCTGCTGCGGCAGGACAATGCGGATCTGCGGCTCACGCCTCATGGGCGCAGGGTGGGCTTGGTGCAGGAGGACCGCTGGCAGCGCTATGAGCGAAAGAAACGTGCGATTGATGCGGCAAAGGCGCTTTTAGGGCGGAAGATCCTTACGCCGAGCACGGAAACCAACGGAAAGCTCCAAGCGCTCGGCATTCCCGAGATCCATACGGCCATGCCCCTATCCGAGCTCATGCGGCGTCCGGAGGCAGGCTATGAGAAGCTGCGCGAGGCCTTTGATCTGCCGGAGATTGCGCCGGAGGTGCGGCAGCAGGTGGAAACGGATATTTTTTATGAGGGCTATATCCAAAAACAGCTGGAGCAGGTGGAGCGCATGGAACGATGGGAATCCAAGCTGCTGCCGGAGGACATCGACTATGGGGTGATACCGAATCTGCGCGATGAAGCGAGGGAAAAGCTCATCGCCATCCGCCCGCGCTCCGTGGGCCAGGCAGGCCGCATCTCAGGCGTCTCCCCGGCAGATGTCTCGGTGTTGGTCATCTATCTGGAGATGCAGAAGCGGCGGAAATGAGAATGAGGGAGCTTTGAAGAACATGTTTTTATCGGAACTTGCGCGTGCGGCGGAGCTTTATGGGGTGGAGCTGACGGGGGAACAGATGGAGCAGTTCAGTGTTTATTACCGTCTGCTCATCGAGTGGAACGAGAAGATGAACCTCACGGCCATTACGGAGCCGAAGGAGGTTGCCGTCAAGCACATGATCGACTCCCTTTCTGCATGGGACGGAAACCGTATGGCGGAGCATGCGAGCCTTGTGGACGTGGGGACGGGCGCGGGCTTTCCCGGGCTGCCGCTCAAGATTTTCCGCCCGAAGTTGCATCTGACGCTTTTGGACTCGCTCCACAAACGCGTGACATTCCTGCAGACGGTCGTGCAGGAAATCGGGCTTTCGGACGTTGCCTGCATCCATGCGCGCGCGGAGGAAGCCGCGAGGAACAAAGCGTACCGTGAACAGTTCGATATCGCGGTGTCCCGTGCGGTGGCAAGGCTTCCGATCCTTGCGGAGTACTGCCTGCCCTTTGTGAAAAAGGGCGGGCTCTTTGTTGCGCTCAAGGGCATGCGCTATCAGGAGGAGGCGGAGGAGGCAAAGCGCGCCGTCAAGCTCCTGGGGGGCGCAGGGGCGGAATGTGTGCCGGTCAAGCTGCCGGAATTGGAGGACAAGCGGGCGGTCATCTATATCAAAAAGATTGCGGCAACGCCAAAAGCATACCCGCGCAAGGCAGGGACGCCGGAGAAAAAGCCGATTTTGTGATTTCATTTTTGTTTTTGCGGCAAATTGCATATGGGAGGATGGATGCGCATCCATTCGCGCGGACATCCTCCTATTTTTTCGTGCAAATTCTGCCTTCCCTGTTGCCGATGCAACCTACCCGAAGCCCTGTGCATGATATAACCCGACTTTGCCGCGAAATCAAAAATCTCGCATCAAAAAAGCCAGGAATTTCAAATGTTTTTCTTGCTTTTATTGCATTTATAGTATAACATTTTAATGGGTGTATATTTGTGTATATGAGAAAGACATGTTTGCAGAGCAGTTCGAGAACAATGGCATCTCATGTGTGTACTGACTTGACTGCTTTTCATAGCAACATTGGATGTTAGATTCGTGCAGGGTGATGAGTATGAGGATATACTTAGACTGCTGTTGCTACAATAGACCTTTTGATGATGTATCCCAGCAGAGAGTGCAGGAGGAAGCTGCTGCTGTGAAATCCGTGTTGAACAGCGGGGAGTGCATACTTGGAAGTGATTTTCTGGATATGGAAATCGACATGATAAAGGATATCAGAAAGTTGGATAAAGTTCACAGGCTATATCAATTAATCTCAGAACATGTGGAGGCCACCGAGGCAATATTTGATCGGGCCTGCGAACTCCGCAGATGTTCATCGCTTGAGAATATGGATAGCTTGCATATAGCAGCGGCAGAGGCTGGAGGAGCAGAGATTTTTCTCACTGTCGATGACAGGCTTATTCGCTCCTGTAAAGGAGTGCCGGTTCATGTGAAAATATGTAATCCTGTGAATTTTGTCAGGAGGTGTGACCATGGTGGACTTGAAGGATAAAAAGGAACTTCACCGAGCTGGCATGGAGGCTTTGGAAAAAGCGCTGGGCCCGGTGGGTGCCATGGAGTTTTTGGGTTTTTTCAATTATAACTCTGGTGACTATACACAAGAGAAACAAAATCGTACGGAACCTTCAATAGAGGAAATCAAGGAAGCTGTCAAAGCTGGACGCCAAAGGGCAGAGGCTATATGATTTTCTTTTACTGCATCTGTCACATTTTTTTACTGTCATGGCTATTTCCCAAAAGAATAAGGAACTGTGCAAAAATAATCGCTACAGAATGCGCAGGGTGAATTTGTCATGACAAGGCGGAGGAGTGAGTCATAGTGGTGCTATGTCGAACGACGACAACGCAGTCATGGCAAATTCAGACAAGCAGAATGCAGTGATTATTTGCGCACAGTTCCTAAGGAACTGTTCATAAATAACTTTTACATTTCGCTTGTCCAAATCCGCCAATACTGCGTCAGGAAAAACTCGACGTAGCTCTGCTACGACTTCGTTTTCCCTTCCTTGTCTTGGCGAATTTGTCCTGCGCGACTCTGTAAAATTTATTTCTTCACAGTCCCTAAGCAAGGCTCCCGCCTTTTGACGGGCAGGAGTCTTGCTTTTTTTGATGCGAGATTTTTGATTTCGTGGCAAATTCGTGCACCTATCTTTCTGTTTTTTTTCGTGCAAATTCTGCCTTCCCTGTTGCCGATGCAACCTACCCGGATTCCTGTACATGATATAATAAGGCGTAGCAAACTCTATCGAAACGGAGGATATCATGCAAATTTACAATCTGGACTTGCAGGAACTCCCCTTGTTCCGAGGACTCTCCTCGGAAGAAATCGATCGGTTCGTCGAGCATACATCTGCCATGATCAAGCACTATGAAAAAGGTGTCTACGTCCTGCGCCCCTATGAGAAGAATTCCAACATTGGGGTCATTGTGAAAGGTCTGGCGCAAGTCATTACCGAAGACCGTCTGGGCAACGAGGCCATCGGGCACAGTTTGGAACGCGGGGCTTTGCTGGGCAGCACCTCCGCGATTCTTTCCGAAGAGTACAATCCGACGGCGATTGAGCCCTTGACCGATGTGCTTGTGCTCTGGATCCCCTACCGTTCTCTCCTCATCGCGGGGCCGAAACTCGGACGTATCCACGGCATCGTGATGCAGCATATGCTGGAAGCCTTTTGCAACAAAAACGTGCTCATGCTGGAAAAATTGAAGCTGCTCTCGCAAAAATCCTTGCGTGAACGCGTTATCCTCTATCTGCTGCAAAAAGAAAAGCACCAGAAAACAGCGCGTGTGAAAGTTCCGCGCAGAATGCAGCTGGCAAAGGAACTGGAATGCAACCGCAGCGCCCTGACAAGGGAGATCAGCCTGATGCAGCAGGAAGGCCTCTTGGTTTGCGAAGCGGATGTCATGTGTCTCAACAAAGACAATTTATGAAATCCATAAGATTCCCGGTGGTGTACGCATGTTGACAATTTCCTTTGAGGCGGTGGGTCTGGGCTTCGGCTCCCAGACATTGTTCGAGGCTCTGTCCGTCCTTCTCCCGTCGGGCCGGGTGACTGCCATTACGGGGCACAATGGCAGCGGAAAATCTACCTTTCTCCGGCTTGCCGCAAAATTCCTTGCCCCGGATAGGGGCGCGGTGACTGCCAGGGAAGATGCGACTGTGCTTCAAAAAGATTCCTTTCGCAGCCGTCTGGCCATGGTCACGCCGGAAGGGAAACTGTATCCGAGACTTACGGCAGAGGAGAATCTTCGTTTTTTCCTCGGACTTCGCGGCATCGAGCTGTCCTCGGATGAAATTTT
>CALGGN010000315.1 GCA_937915915.1 uncultured Selenomonas sp.
TAAAATGATGGGTTTTCTATTTGTAGGATTGCAAGTTTATTGCACTAATGAAAAGTTTGCTGTTTTTGCTTGATTTGTGGGAAATATGAATAATTCAGGCTGAAAAAGCCATTTTTGCCATTTATCTCATTGGGATGTCTTTATTTTGACTCAAATTCAACAAATGAAACATCGGCAGTCCATGGATTACTGGAAACAGGTCATTCTGGCCCAACAGCAAAGCGGTCTCAATGCCAGGGAATATTGCCGCCAACAGGACATCAAATATAATGCCTTCTACTACTGGCTCCGCAAAATCCGTGAGGAGATCGTGGAAGGTACGCCTCAGTTGAAGACGGAGTAAGCAGATGAAACGCCATTCGCAGTCTTGTTTGCAACTACTGTAACTACATCAGTTCCTGTCAGTAAAGAACCTGCATCATTGAAACAGGAGCACTTTTCCATCGAAAAGCCTGTCATGCCCCAGCCGGTGCTGGCAAAGTCCATTGCCTCTCCTTCAGCCAATCATACATGCCGACGAAACGCCTGTTCATGTGCTGGGTGAAAAGGGCCGTAAGAACAAGACAAAATCCTACATGTGGTTATTCACCAACGGCAAGTATGAGCAGGAAGGCCATCAGATTTGGATTTACAGGTATCAGCCCGGAGGGAACGGCAGCTTCGCAGGAGAATTCCTAAAAGAGTACAAGGGAACTCTCCAAACAGATGGTTATGCCGGCTATGAGCAGGCTGACTGCTGTGCCCATGCCCGCAGGTACTTTGTTGAAGCCCTGCCATCCCGTAAACTATGACCTCAACCAAAGAGAGGGGCTGAGCGTATACCTGAACGACGGCGATGCAGCCCTGACCAACAATATCTGCGAACGTGCCATAAGGAGCTTCACCGTCGGACGTAAAAACTGGCTATTCTCAGCCTCACCGAAGGGAACCACGGCCAGCGCTGCCGTCTACAGCATGATTGAAACCTGCAAGGCCAATAGCATTGACCCTTTCAAATATCTGGTCTATCTGTTTGAACGGATGCCAAACACGAATTTCAAGCTCCATCCTGACGAGTTGGATGCGCTCCTCCCCTAGGATGAAGCAGTTCAGATTTTCATGAGCACCTCACCTGCGCCACGCACAGGCATGGGTACCTCCTCATACTGCAAATCACCCACTCCGTGTAGATTCAATGCCTTCATTTCAGCCAGTCATCCCTTTCCGTTGCCAGCAAAGCTTTGAATAGGTCAATATCCTCCGTACGGGTCAGTTTGATATTCCTCTCGCTGCCCCTGGCAAAGTAAATCCTCCAGCCTAGGGCCACCTGCATGGCAGAAATGGAATCTATCTCGACCCCCTGTTTCGCAGCCCTCTTATACATCTCCCGCATACGCCTGCCGGACACGCACTCCGGGGTCTGCCTCCGCACCAGCCCTGCCCGCTCCACCACCTGCCCCGTGGAGTCCGGGGACTGACGCAGGTACATGGTATCTGCACAATCTAATATCGTCATAGCATTGTCATGTTCCCGGCAGATGCGAATCATATCCGAAATGGACTCTGCCGACACCAAGGGACGGACAGCATCGTGGACGATGAGCACATCATCATCCGCCACCTCCCCCAAAGCCATCATGCCTGCTTTGGTGGAAAGGAAGCGGGTGATTCCGCCGGAGACAATCCCCCTCAATTTGGAAATGTTGAACTGCTCTGCATAGCCCGAGAGCACCAATTCCCATCCTTTGATACATACTGCCTGTATAGCATCTATCTCGGGATGTTTCTCCAGAGCCAACAGTGTATATATAATAACCGGTATATTATTCACATGAATAAACTGCTTGGGGATATCCTGCCCCATGCGGCTGCCGATGCCGCCTGCCAGTAAAACCACGATATTCACGAAAATCTCAACTCCCGAATCGCCGCTAGTGTCTCGCTATAAGGCCGTGGCTGACCAAAAAGCAGGGTAGTCCCCAGCACAAAGCCCTTCACCCCCATAGGCGCAAACTTCCTTATCTTATCCGCTCCGCAGGCACCATCCCAATAAAGCTCATACTTCATCTCGTCCTTCACCGACAGCAGCTTCTCAATCTTCTTCCCCACATAGGGCAAAAACATCTGCCCCGCATTGCCGGGATTCACCGCCATCACCAGGACACTTTTCACAATACGCAGCATCTCATGGACAGTCTCAAAACTGGTGCCGGGATTGATGGCGATACCGGGAATAAGCCCTCCGTTGATAATTTTCTGCAATGTGGTAGAAGGATGATACTCCGCCTCCGGATGAATGTAGATCGTATCTCCGGGACGCAAGCTCTCGATGAAAAGCTCGATGGTATTATTGGGGTGCTCCACCATCAGATGCACATCCAAGGGCTTTGATGTAAGGGAACGAATGCACCGCAGGTCATTTAGTGACATAGCGTAATTCGGCACATACCGTCCGTCCATGATATCTATATGGAAGGAATCTATCCCTCCCGCATCCAGGGCTTCCACCTCTTTGCGCAAATTGCTGTAGTCTGCGCACATCATGGAGGCCATTAGCTGAAAATTCATATACATCTCAACTCCTTCTTGACCATCCTAGGCCGCAATGATAAAATTAAGACAATAAAAAAACATAAAGAGGTGATGTTTTGACAATCTCTGATTTTTCCTTAAAGATGGTATTGCTTTTCCTGCCCGGCATTGTTTCCTTCGTTATCATTGACAATATGTCAAGTCATCGCCAGACAAAAAACACCCACTGGTTTATTTATCCCCTGATATTGGGTCTATTATCCTATGCTATACTAAAGTTCTTTTGGCCTGGTGTCCAATTTTGGGACTTTCTTATATCGCATGACCCTCAAATCAATTACAACGAAATCACGCATGCAATCATAACAGGCTTCTTCCTTGGATGTTCTATTACCTACATGATAAACCACTCAATTTTCTTTAAAGTCTTCTCTTTTATCCGCCTAACCAATCGGCAAGGCACGCCAGATACCCTGTCATACATGTCCAGCCTGTACCAGGCAAAATATTTAATAGTCACCGACTGGGAAAAACGCATTCGTATCGTTGGAGAGTTAGTTGCCACTTCCGAATCTACCGATGACCGCAACGAGATAGTATTGCAAAATGCAACACTATATGCTCTGGAAACAGGAGAGAAACTTTACGAAGTTCCTGTAATATATTTAGCCCAAAGCTTCGAAAAGATAACCATCGAAATAGCAAATACTCAGGATGAAGGGGAGGATTCTCATGAAAACGCCGCTGAATGAAGGATATACTTACACAAGAGGAAATCAAACAAATGTAATCCCTGTGAAAATCCATCAATCCAGGAAACCTGTTCCTAAAGGAATATCTTTTTACGATACACAGCCTAAATCTCAACCAACTACAAATCATTCTACACAACCCCTGAAATAAGTACAGTGAACCAATGTACCCTCAATAATGCCATAGCCCGCCATCTGGCGGGCTTTTTAGCATATATATCAGCTTTCACACAGACGGATAATTAACAACAATACGAATACTTACTACCAAGGATACTTAAGAAAAATGTATAATACTTTTATTGGGCAAAGGGTCAATCCCCCACATACACATCAAGTGGGATTTTGCCATTTTGTGGTACTCCTCTCCTTTGTCAAACTTTGATTTTCTTTCTTCAATTACTGAGCCCTCTCTTGAAAGTTTTATGTATCCCGATGCTTCATTTTCACCCTCAGGAAAATAGCTTGCAGAAATATTGTTTGCATTTCTATCATAATCAAACTGCGTTATCATCTTCATAAAAAATCCCCCTTACAACTTTATATCCGTCTATATGAGGCCAATATCAAAATATCAAATTCAGAATCTCAGACCTTCAGACTTCCTTGAAATAGACAATGGTTTTCTTCAGCCCTTCATCCAAAGCACTCTTCGGCTCCCAATCAAGTTCCTGCTTAGCCAAATCAATCATTGGGTTGCGCTGGGTAGGATCATCCTGCGGCAAAGGTTGATACACTATCTTCGACTTGCTGCCGGTAAGTGCCAGCACCTTTTCCGCCAGTTCCAGCGTGGTAGTCAAAGAACAAAGTCTCCGCTGCCCGCTTGCCTTCATCATAGCAGGAGCGGATGCCAATGGGATTCACATTGCCCCAATATCCCTCCGGCTGGGGATGCACATGGGGATTGCCGTATACCTCGCTGGTGGATGCCTGGAGGATTCTTGCCTTTACCCGTTTCGCCAGCCCCAGCATGTTGATGGCTCCCATTACGGATGTTTTCATCGTCTTGACCGGATTGTACTGGTAGTGTACAGGAGAAGCAGGGCAGGCCAGATTATATATCTGATCTACCTCCACCAAAAGCTCCTTGGTCACATCGTGGCGCATAAATTCAAAGCGGCTGCTTTCCAGCAGTTCCTCAATATTCTTCTTGCTGCCGGTGAAAAGATTATCCACGCAAATAACCTCGTTGCCCTCATCAACCAGCCTCTTGCATAAATGAGAGCCAATAAAGCCTGCCCCGCCTGTCACTAAAATTCGCTTCATCCTTGCCAAGGGCTGCAATATCTCCCCCGCTGAGCAGGAAATGCCGCCTGTAGTGGCAAAGTCCCTTATACAAACTAGCATGGGCCATTTTCCAAATCCAATGCACACCGGTCATTTCCGCCAGTAATGGATTCAGACATGAAATATTCCTTTCATAGGCATCATCCCGGAAAAAAGAATCTCCCCCTTGTCCCCGTGCCCCAACCAGCAAAGGCTTTATCCAGGGACTATAGCAGGATTTTTTTACCAGCGCTGACTGGGGCAAACCATAGGCCATATAGATTTGAAAATCCCTGTCTGGCAGATCCTCCGGGCTTTCTTCCTCCTCCTGCAAATCACAGAGAGGCAACAAGTGCCCAAGCTGTCTTTGATAAAGTGTCCTGGGGGCTTCAAGCAGTACAAGTTCCTTCAATTTTTCCATCCCCAAATAGAACAAAGTGGGAAACTTGAACTGCACCACCCCTTCCCTGCTATACACATCCAGCCAGGTTGGATCATTAGCCGATTCTCTAAGCTCCAGCCCGTCGTCTGCCATGGCACCTATCAGAGCCTGTCCCTTGAGTTGTGACAACTCCTCCAGCCCTACAGCCTCGACATGTGCAAAGCCCAATCCGGATAACCTCTCCCGTACCGCCGAGTGAAATTTCAAGGACATGGCAATTACCACCAACGTCTCCTGAGCCTGCCCTGCATATTCCTGAATCTCCCTCACGGGAAGCTCTTCAAGCAAAGAGGGGTTATCTTTCTGCCACGTCACAGCAAAACCAAGCAAACGCCTCTTCATGCCCAGGGATACAAGGTACCTGCAGCATTCCACCGCCACTAGATGAGCTCCGTAAATCAGGATGCGTTTTCCGGCATATCTGTCCCAGTCAATCCTTCTCATGTTCTGCATCCTTCAAGGCCATGGCAATTACCTTATCCATATCCATATAGCGATAAGTCCCCAGCCGTCCCCCAAAGCTCACGGCAGTCTCATTCGCCGCTAAATCACAATATTTCTGATAGACTGCCGTATTGGCCTCATCATTGACTGGATAGTACGGCTCATCGCCCTGCTTCCATTCGCAGGAATACTCCTTGGTAATCACGGTCTTGTCGGGAGCGCCCTTGCCAAACTCGAAATGCTTGATATCCGGCCTCTGGCCCCCGGCTGCATCCAGCACCAGAGGAATGATATGGGTCTCGGGATCATGGCTCTCCCCGATCTCTCCCTCCGGGTCGCAGCCTGCCACGTTGAAATAACGCAGGACAACATACTCCAGCCCATAGGCTCTGTGGTAGTCTTTGAAAATCCTCTCCACCATGAGTTTCGTAGCGCCGTAGGGATTGATGGGATGCTGGGGCATCTCCTCGGTGATGGGCACCCGCTCCGGCTCCCCATAGGTGGCGCAGGTGGAAGAAAATATGATTCTCTTGCAGCCATGCTTCTTCATGACCTGCAGGAGATTCAGTGTATTGACCACGTTGTTGTAATAGTATTTCTCCGGCTGCTCCACGGATTCGCCCACATAGGCGAAGGCAGCAAAGTGAAAAACTACCTCAATATCATAGGTGCTAAAGACTTTCTCCAAATCCTTCAGGCTCGACAGATCCCCTTCTACAAAGGTACCCCACTTCACAGCCTCCCTGTGACCATAGATAAGGCTATCAAAGACAATAGTCTCATAGCCTTCCTTGTGGAGTTCCTTATTAATATGAGAGCCGATATAACCGGCCCCGCCACAAACCAGTATTGCCATTCAAATTCCTCCAAACTCAGGCCAGCATCCACCTGCCTGTGATAGAATTTTAATCGTACAGCAGATTTAGGTTGACACCACCACCTTATTTGTTAGAATATATATTAAGAAAATTCAAAGGAGGTACTCTCATGCTGACAATTCCTATCATCAAGCAACGTATTTCACCCATATGCAAACAATATGGAGTAAAGAAAGCATATCTTTTCGGTTCCTATTCTCGTGGCGATGCTCACGAGAATAGCGATGTGGATTTACGCATCGAACGAGGCGACATTAATGATTTGTTTACCATGATAGGCTTTCGCTTGGATTTGAAAGATGCCCTGGAAAAAGAAGTGGATATCATAAGCATTCTGCCTGAATCTAGTACTTTTAGAGAAAATCTAAAACGCGATGAGGTACTTTTGTATGAAACTGAATAACAGAGATGAACAACTCATCTGTCATATTGCTCGCTACTGTGATGAAATTGAATATGCATTGACTCAATTTCATCGCGATAAATCACTCTTTCTTTCTGATCCTATTTTTTTCAATGCTTGCTGCATGCCACTAATGCAAATAGGAGAGCTTGCTAAACGCCTTTCCAACGAACTCCTAATAAATAACCAAGACATCCCCTGGAAACAAATCAAAGGAATGCGGGATTTCTTTGCACACGATTACCTTTCCATGGACAAAGAAATCATATGGAATACCATCTTAAAGGGCATTCCCTCACTATCCATGAAATGTCAATGTATACTAAGAGAAAATTCGTCAAAGTAACTTTCAGCAAATAGACATATACCGTATTTTTTATATATCTTTCTATATAAATATTCCCTATTTACAGTGAACATTTATATCAGCCCCTCACTTACGCGAGGTTTTTTCTTGGTTCAAACTCAAGTGAACAAAAGTCTGCCCGTATGATCAAATAATAAAACTGGCGATCACTTACAAAAATTATATCGGCCTTGCCATTGAATATCTCTTTCAGGTCAGCATTCTCATACAGGCAGCGTTTGATTTTCTTTACAACCTTCCTTACTGCGCCCTCTGTGACACCACGATGACGAGCCACCTCGGACATGGATACGCCATCAAGCAGCACTGCCTGATAAATCTTCTGCCACGCTGGCGAAAAATTTGCCACCACTTCCCGCAGGTACTCTACTTCCAACGGAAGTGTTTCTCGCTGGCTGAGAAGTGTCTCTGATGCCTGGGTGCCTTCACTTTTTTCACCATTCTTATCCATGCAGGCATCCAGTGAGATAAGGAAATCAAAATCCTCAACTTCCCCGCGCATGGGCTGGCGTTTAGCTTTTGCTGTGAAATCTTTCCTCCGCTTTGCCCGCCATACATCCACTGAAGTCTGAATCCAATCCTGATAGACAGGGCAGAAGCACCGTACGTTCTCATACACCTCTATGTCATCCACCTTGTGGCAGTTGTGTATATCCTCCTCGGTGATGCCATCTTCTCCCGGACATATCTCGCAGACCACGTTTCCCTGCTCATCTATGACCTTGTAAGTATTGCGCTGATTCTTCGGCGTTTTGTGCAATCTGATGTAGTTCCCCATTTTCATTGTCCTTTCCCCCGAGCAGGGCAAAGGACATAAAAATCAGCCTGTGTCTACTGGGAGTACACAAGCCAACGAAATGAACCCGAATTCAGGCACAACGAAGCAAGGGTACCCCAGTTCGACCGCAATGTCCACTATCAGTAGACACAGCAGACCTTATGAGAATATCCTTTGCCCTATTGCAACTCAGGCACGATATTGATTTTTTAACGGTTTATGTGATTTCTGAATATTTCAGCCGATAAGCATCACCTCCTTAGCAATACAATTTGAAACAAAAAAGAGCCCGGCAAAACATTTAGTCTTACCGGGAAATCCCTATCAGGAACCATAGGGGTACAGTACACCTGTCTCCTGCCTTCTCGGTAAATAAATGTTTTGCCGGGCTCTTCTCCATCACACATGAGTGCAGCCTGCATGAGCAAATTCTTGACTAGAAGTGTCGTCCCTCCTCGCCTATAGCTGATATGCTATGCTGGTCCGACGATTGCACTAAAAGCCTCACTATATTCAATTATGCCGACATTGTCCTGCAGTTTAATCTGCCAATGCGTGACAGGCTTGCAAGAACAATTCCTCTTTGCCGTTATCGGCTGATGCCTCCACAATCACACCATTTTTTATGCAAACATAAAATTTATGTCCACATTCATTGCATCTAAGCCTTGCGTTGGTGCTTTCACACTTGCACACTCTGCTGCCGCATTTTGGGCAAGCTACCCATGTACAAGTCATCCCCTTCATCATGCTGACCACCAGACCTTCCTTGCTGATAATACAGCAATTTTAATTGAGCAAGTTCCTCTCATGTGGGAGCATTCCCAAGACTT
The DNA here is from genome assembly GCA_937915915.1 of uncultured Selenomonas sp. Classification (GTDB taxonomy): domain Bacteria; phylum Bacillota; class Negativicutes; order Selenomonadales; family Selenomonadaceae; genus UBA9786. The sequence goes on from CALGGN010000315.1 coordinate 8,675, forward strand.
CGGCCCAGCGACCCAAAGTATTGATTTCCGGGGCATATGCACGATGTTTTTCCACATCAGCAATAAAGCCTATGATGCGCCCCACCTTATTGCTCATCTGCTGAAGTGTCATGCCTTGCTCCTTGCGCTTGGCAAGCAAGAACTCCCCAGGATAGCTGTACTGCGACACAATAGTGAACCCCCATATATAAGCATATCCATTCTGATAGTACATTTATTCCAGATATGTTCGTATAATTCTATATCAAACCATAAAAAAATATATCATTAGCGATTATCAATGTCAAGCATAATTCTCACATTTGTTCACGCAAAAGAATCTTTTCTCATCTATCTTTCATTTTTAGAAAATTTCCTCTCCAACAAATCTCCAATGTATGGTAAAATATACCTATAGAACCAGAAAGGAACCTGCCATGGAGAACCAGACAACATCACTCCCCGCCCCAAGTCCCACCGCCTATGATGATGCCTTCCGCACCATGCTCAACGACTGCAGCGCGCTCATCATACCTGTGGTGAATCTGTACTTCAATGAGACCTATACTGGCAACGAAGAGATCATCTTCAGCAAGAACGAGCACTACCTGGCTCACAGCGACAGCACCGAGGACAAGCGGGTCACGGACTCCAGCTTCATCATCACTCGCGCCGATAAGACCAAGAAACACTACCACATCGAATGCGAGGAACAGCTGAATGGCTCAATCCTAGTGCGGATATTTGAATACGATGCCCAGATTGCCTTGGACGACCGCACGATAGACGGAGCCGAACTGACAGTTTCATTCCCCCACTCAGCGGTGATGGCACTGCGCTACGCGGAAAATTCCCCGGACACCATGAAGATAGACGTAGTAACTCCCGGTGGCCAGACCAGCTACACGGTGCCTATTATCAAAGTACAACAGTACAGTTTGGATGAACTCTTTGAGAAGAAGCTGCTGTTCTTCCTGCCCTTCTACATCTTCAGCCACGAGAAGGAGCTGCCGGAGTGTGATAGCGATGAAGCAAAACTGGAACAACTGAAGGATGTGTACAAGGAAATACGGACGAAGCTTAACGACCTGCAGCGGGCAGGAGAAATAGATGGCTATGTGAAGAATGCTATCTGTTCCATGAGCAATCACGTCATTGCTCTCATAGCGCAGAAATATCAGAACGTACGGAAAGGGGTTGAACCTATCATGGGTGGTAAGATTATTGAATACGAAGCCAAGACTATTAGAAACGCTGCTCTAAAAGAGGAGCGTCAAAGGGCTTTAGCTGAGACCGAGGAGCGTGCCAAGGACATGATTCGTGACCGCATGGACTTGTCCCTGGTGGAGAAATACACCCATCTGTCACTGCCGCGCATCAAGGAACTGGCCCACGGGCTAGGTATGCTGTAAATAGCGAATCCCCTATAGCTATCACCACAATATGTGACAGCTATAGGGGATTTTTCTTGCAGTACTGCAAACGTGTTCTAAATATTTGTGCAGGATATTCCTTGGTCACATAGGTCACAAACTGAGTGCCGCTTTCCTACATTGAAATGATTTTTACTTTGCCAGTCAGAAAGTATCTCTCTCACTATCAGATTGCCTGACTCTATGTAATAGTATATTCACTAAGACGCGCAATTCATGTATTCATGATGTTAAGTGATTTTCGAATTATTTAAGGTCTATGCTTTAAGACACTTCTACTGCTATAATCACAAAAAGATGTGCCTTGAATTACAACCAAAGCAATATCATCCTTATTCATTCCATCAAAATAATCTTCAGCTTCTTTTTTATTATCATATGGGCCAGCTAATTTTGCTCCAACACAGCCGCGTTTATACTCAGAAATATAATAAAGCTTACTCATTGCTTGCAGTCGAGTAGACAGTCTCGACACTCCTTTCAGTTTATTTATGCGCGAAAGGCTTGCCTACTGCCCCTCACAGAACCGGACGTGCGGTTTTCCCGCATCCGGCTCTTCAAGCAACCTTCGGTCGCCAGCTCCAGATATCCGTCGTTAAATGCGGCTCCTTTACGTAGTAATTCCAGATGCGCAGAAATTTATCGTATTTCATGGAGCGCTTCTGGTGTCGTCTGTTCAGCATACGGTAGGTGGAGTATTTCAGATACTTCCAGAAGCTCTGTATTGCATGAAAGTTCCCATTTACTCCGTAATAGTTGCAGTGCCCTCGGATGATTGCCGCCAACATCTCCATCGTCTGGGATACCGGCTTCGTCAACCTCGTGTGCAGCCATGCCTTCGCCGCCTGCCGTTTTGCTTTCAGCTTCTTCTTGCTTGTGCGGACACCAAGCCGGTATTTCCCGCCTCTGGTCTTCGTGTTAAAGAAGGTGAACCCCAGAAAATCGAAATCTTCCTTTGTTCCCTTGAACCGACCGATTGGCAGTATTCTCGTCTTGTCCTCCGCAACTTCCAGTGAAAACTTCCCGAGCCTGCGCTTAAGCAATTCAAGCACATCCCTTGCCTCGTTCTCATACTGGAACAGAATCAGAAAGTCGTCTGCATACCGCACATAGTACGCTTCTCCCCGCAGCTTAGGCCTTATCGCCTTTTCAAACCACAGGTCTAGTACATAGTGCAGGTACACGTTGGCCAGTATCGGTGAAATCAAGCCGCCCTGCGGCGTTCCCCGGTCGCTGTCCTTCAGCTCGCTTCCTTCCATGATTCCCGCAATCAGAAACCGCTTTACGTAGCGCAGGAAGTTCTTGTCCTGTATATCGTGTTCCAAAAACTTCATCAGCCAGTCGTGGTCTACGTTGTCAAAGAAGCCCTTTATATCGGCCTCCAGAACGTAGTTGACCTTGTGGATCATGATCGTCCGGTTGATATACCGCACTACGTCATGCGCTGACCTTCCCGGCCGGAACCCATAGGAGCAGTCCAGAAATCTCGGTTCATAGACCTCGCTCAGCGCATTTGCCATGACCCCCTGCACCAACCGGTCTTCATAGGCCGGAATGCCGAGCGGCCGCAGCTTGCCGTTCGCTTTCGGAATGTACGTCCGCCTCACCGGTTGCGGCTTGTATTGGTATTTCTTCATCCGCTCTACCAGTTGACGTATATTTTCCTCCGCATTTTCGTCATACTGCGCTTTATCTACGCCGTCTATGCCCGTTGCTTTCCTTCTGCTCTGCTTTCGGTGTTCCTCCAGCAGGCTTTGCTCATTGACGCAATGCATCAAGCCCTGCACCGTCGGAAAATGCTCTGACTGGTACCTTATTCCCTTTGTTTCCTGTTCCATCGTCTTACGGCCTCCCGTGCCGACGCTGCTTCCACGCCGGGAACGACTGCTTGCTGCCCCCTTCGCTCCACCCGCTTTCACGGGTTTCTTCACTACTATGAGGCAGTCCGACTTCTGACAGGCCATCGGGGTCTCTCCATTTACAAGACTTCAATTCCCCTTACCTTTCGGAGCCTGCCAGACCTCCCAGGTATGCAGGTATTACCTTTGCACGCTCGCCACGCTCTATTGACCCCGGCGGAACCTGTGCAATCTCGCGCTTACGGTTGCACATTGCTGTCTGCGACCAGGAGGACGGTATCGACTTCCGCACTATATGACTTACGGGGCTGAATCGCTTCACGGTTTCCCATTGCGGCTCTCGTGCTCCTCTGCCTACGCTTA
>CALGGN010000316.1 GCA_937915915.1 uncultured Selenomonas sp.
CCTCCGGCGGCACCGCCCGCAGGCTACGGGGCACCGCCGCCAGGCTATGGAGCGCCTCCGCCGGGGTATGGCTATGGGGCACCGCCGATGCAGCCCCATGTCGCCACGAACGTGCCGGTGTCGGCAGCGCAGTTCGTGCCGCTTTCGATGGAGCCCGTCCAAGTGAACGATGCGAACATCGGGCTGATCCTGGATGTTCCGTTGCAGGTGACGGTCGAGCTGGGACGCACGAAGAAGTCCATCAAGGAAATCTTGGAACTCACGAACGGCTCCATCGTGGAACTGGACAAGCTGGCCGGCGAACCCGTGGAGATTCAGGTGAATGGCAAGTATCTGGCCAAGGGCGAGGTCGTGGTCATCGATGAGAATTTCGGCGTGAGGATCACGGATATTGCAAGCCCCGCTGAACGAGCGGCGAAGCTGCAATAGGGCTTTCGGGAGATGGGAAAATTTTCCCTCTGGGAAAATTTAAGCTATTACGCTATAATAAGCGGAGAAATCCAGAATGATTTAAAGATGAGGAGAGATGGATCATGGCAGTACGAGTTTTGGTTGTTGACGACGCGGCATTCATGAGAATGATGGTAAAGGACATTCTGACAAAGAATGGCTATGAGGTGGTCGGCGAGGCTGAAAATGGCATGAAGGCTCTGGAAAAATATCAGGAATTGAAGCCGGATCTTACCACCATGGATATCACCATGCCGGAAATGGATGGCATCAGCGCAGTCAAAGAAATCAAGAAGATTGACCCAAACGCGAAAATCGTGATGTGCAGCGCTATGGGCCAGCAGGCAATGGTTATCGAGGCGATTCAGGCGGGGGCCCGCGACTTCATTGTGAAGCCGTTCCAGGCAGATCGTGTGCTGGAGGCTGTGCGCAAAGCAGTCGGCTGATGAAGAGAGCAGGAGTCCTTGCAAGCTTGCTGCTGCTATTTTGTATGATTCTGGCAATACCTGACGTAGTGCAGGCAGCCGAGGAGGCTGCCTCTTCGGGCGGGTATTTAGCAGGCTATGAGAATGCAGATCCGAGACCGTCCGCGATGTCGTGGTGGTCGACGCTTGCATATCTTGTGAGCCTTTTTGCTATTTTTGGCTTTGTTGTCGTGATGGCATACTTTGCCGCGCGTTTTTTGGGCGGCAAGTTTGCGCAGCATGCAGCAGGAGGGAACGGCGGAAGGATTTTGGAGCATCTTCCGTTGGGGCCAAACCGTTCTGTGGCGGTTGTCGAGATGGCGAACCGCGTGTTTTTGATCGGCGTGACAGAGCACTCTATCACGATGCTGGCGGAAATCACGGATATGGAGGAAATCGAGAGGCTCCATCAGGGGAGTCTTGGCATGTCCTTCCGTACAGGCATGTTTTCACAGGAACTGGGAGCTCTCTCCGATCTGGCGCAGAGACTTCCCGGGATATTCAAGAAATAGTCTTTTTACGGTAAGGAGTTGTCAGGCGGTTGAAACGCGTTCTTTTCTTTTTCGGAGGTATCTGCCTCCTGCTTTTCATGGCAAAAGACGCGATGGCTGCGCCTTTGATACCGGATGTGAACGTCAGCGTGGGGACGGCGGAAACGCCGGAGGATGTAGCTGCATCCCTCCAGGTCATGGCTGTCCTGACGATTGTTTCCCTGGCGCCTGCAATTCTCATCATGACGACGTCCTTTGTCCGGATCGTCGTGGTGATCGGATTTCTGAGGAATGCGCTTTCCACGCAGAATGTGCCGCCGAACCAAGTGGTGGTGGCGCTCTCCTTGTTCCTGACCTTTTACATTATGTCCCCTTATTGGTCACAGGCAAACGAACAGGGGATCCAGCCATATCTGAACGGCCAGATTACGCAGGAACAGGCGCTTGAGAATACGGTGGCTCCTGTGAGGGAGTTCATGTTCCGTCAGACGCGTGAATCGGATCTGGCGCTGTTTGTGAATCTTTCCGATGCGGAGCGTCCGGAGACGCAGGAAGATGTCTCGACCTTTGCGTTGATACCGGCGTTTGTCATCAGTGAGCTCAAGACAGCATTCCAGCTCGGCTTCATGATATATATCCCCTTTATTGTCATTGACATGATCGTGGCGAGCACATTGATGTCCATGGGCATGATGATGCTGCCGCCGGTCATGATTTCGCTGCCGTTCAAGATTTTGCTCTTTGTCATGGTGGATGGCTGGCATCTGCTGATCCGCTCCCTGATCGTGAGCTTCCGGTGAGAGGTGAGTCTATGTCAGGAGATTTGGTCATACAGCTGGGGCAGGAAGCGCTGATGCATGTCTTGCTGGTTGCCACGCCTATGCTGGGGCTGGGGCTGATCGTGGGTCTCATGGTCAGTGTCTTTCAGGCAACGACATCCATTCAGGAGCAAACCTTGGCATTCATACCGAAGATTGTTGCGGTTTTTGTGGCAATCCTTATTTTCGGGCCGTGGATGCTCCGCATTATGGTGGAGTATGTGACGAATATGCTGGTCAATCTGCCGCAGTACATTGGTTGAGTGGATAGTTGAGAGGTAAGCTCTTGGATTTTTATGATCTTCTGCAGGGGCATGTGGCAGCATATCTGCTGCTTCTGACACGGGTGAGCGGTATTTTCCTGATTTCGCCTTTCTTCGGCAGCATGAATATTCCTGTGTATTTCCGAGCCGGAGCAGCTTTCGCATTTTCCATTGTGCTTTTTCCTGTTGTGGACGCATTGGGTTCCGTGGAGCCCCCTGCGAATCTGTGGCTTTATGCGGCGACTGTGCTGGGGGAGTTGTTCCTCGGATGGCTCATTGGCTTTGTGGCCTATGTTGCGTTTGCAGCAGTCAATCTGGCCGGCAAGGTGATGGATATGCAAGTTGGCTTCGCTGTAGTCAATGTGATGGATCCGACTTCCGGTCAGCAGATTCCGCTTATCGGAAGTTTTCTTTATAATTTGGGGCTGATTGTGTTTTTGGTGACCAATGGACATCATATGATCATCGCGGCGCTTGTGGAAAGCTTTCGCGTGGTTCCCCTTTCGGGCATGGTGCCCGATGCTTCGCTGACCATGCTGATGGAGCGATTCACGGTGGGGATTTTCGTCACGGGCATGAAGATCGCGCTGCCGATCACCTTTGCCATTCTGCTCACGAACGTGGGGCTTGGCATCATGGCACGGACGATGCCGCAGATGAATATCTTCGTGGTCGGAATCCCGATGCAGCTTATGATTGGCATTACGATGCTGTCCATGCTGCTGCCCTTTTATGTTTTGTTCCTGGATGTGGTTTTTGATGGAATGTATGCAAATATATCCTTGGCAATACGGTCGCTGGCCCCTTGAGGATACGGACAGGCCTGTCTTTGATCTCCAGCGCTTTGCAGATGGCGAAAAAACCGAGGAGCCTACCGCAAAGAAACGCTCGGATGCGGCAAAGAAAGGACAGGTCGGACGTAGTACCGAGTTGACGACGGCCTTTGTGCTGCTGGTGGGTTTTTTTGTTCTCAAGATTTTTTGGGAGTACATTTACGGAAATATTGCGGCATATACGATTTATACCTATGGGCATCTGAGCCGGAGCATGGACACGGAATCCATCAGTGAGCTCTTTCTGGGCATCATGCTGCTTCTGGCAAAGACCTCGCTGCCCATCATGCTGGCCATCATGCTGATGGGGCTGGCCATTAATTTCTATCAGGTGGGGCTGATCTTCAGCACGGAGAAGCTGGAGCCGAAGCTGAGCAATTTGAACCCGATCAATGGGTTCGGGCGGCTTTTTTCCAAGCGGTCTCTGGTCGAGCTGGTCAAATCCCTGTTCAAGATCGCAATCATCGGAGCTTTCCTGTATAATTATCTGAAGGATGAAATTCCGTTCCTGCCGCAGTTCATCTACTATGATCTTGCAACGAGCCTGCAGGAGATCTCGAAGATCGTCTTCATGATGGTATTCCAGATCATCGCGGTCATCATGGTTTTGGGCGTTCTGGACTATGCCTATCAGAAATGGCAGACCACACAGGATCTCAAGATGACGAAGCAGGAAGTCAAGGATGAGTTCAAGCAGAGCGAGGGAGATCCGCAGATCAAGGGCAAGATCCGTTCGAAGCAGCGAGAAATGGCGATGGCACGTATGATGCAGGAGGTGCCGAAGGCGGATGTCATTGTGACAAACCCGACGCATTTTGCTGTGGCGCTGCAGTATCATAAGGGAATGCCCGCGCCTGTTGTGCTTGCAAAGGGACAGGATCTTGTGGCGCAGCGCATCAAGGAGATCGGGCGCGAGAACCGGGTTGCGATTGTCGAGAACAAGCCCTTGGCGCGGGCGCTCTATGCGACTGTGGACATCGGGGCGGAAGTGCCGCAGGAGCTCTATCAGGCAGTGGCCGAGGTACTGGCGTATGTCTACAGGCTCAGACAGCGCCGCCTGAGTTATGCATAGGGACAGATAGGAGTATGATGTATGGCTGCATCGCAAGTGAGCGCAGTGGGCGGAGGTTCTGCCGCAGGAAATTTCATACAGAGATACAGCGATGTTGTTGTGGCGCTGGCAATTGTCACGATTGTCATCATGATGATCATTCCGTTGCCTACGGCATTGCTGGATGTGCTGATCTGCCTGAACATCACGATTGCCCTGGTAGTCGTCATGTCAGCCATCTACAATTCGGAGGCGCTGGATCTTTCCGTGTTCCCGTCCCTGCTTTTGGTCACAACGCTTTTTCGGTTGGCTTTGAACATATCCTCTACGAGATTGATCCTGCTGGACGGGTTTGCAGGTGAGGTCATCACCGCATTCGGCAATTTCGTCGTCGGGGGCAACCCGGTGGTCGGATTCATTGTGTTCGTCATTCTGGTCATTATCCAGTTCATCGTTATCACCAAGGGCTCGGAGCGTGTGGCAGAGGTATCTGCACGATTCACATTGGATGCTATGCCGGGCAAGCAGATGGCCATTGACGCGGATTTGAATCAGGGCGCCATCACGGACGAGGAGGCCAAGGTGCGCCGCGAAAAGATCCAGCGGGAGGCGGATTTTTACGGAGCCATGGATGGTGCTTCGAAATTCGTCAAGGGCGATGCGATCGCTGCTATCATCATCATGTTCATCAATATTGCCGGCGGATTTGTCATCGGCATGGTGCAGAGAGATATGGAAGTGCTGCAGGCGCTGCAGACCTATACCCTGCT
>CALGGN010000317.1 GCA_937915915.1 uncultured Selenomonas sp.
GGAAGCGGGAAAGCGGGTATAGCTGTACTCTCCCAGGCGCTCCGTCTGCAGGTCGCTGGCGGGATGCGCTGACTCCCAGGCCGCGATTTCCGCAGCCAGCGCCAGAAAGGCCGCCGGGGGCTGGCAGACCAGAAGGCTGCCCTCATACGTGCCGGCGGCTTCCGCAGGCAGCAGTCCGGCGTCATCGGCAAGCCAGCGCTTCTCCGGCCCCTGGGCAGGACGAAGGATGACCGCGGCCGTTCCCGGCAGGCCGTCGGGGTACAGACTGCCATCCCCGCCCACCGTGAACATTCCCTGCCGCCGCTCCGTCACAAAGGCGTTACGGCATTCATCCATCAGATCAAAGACGGTTATCGACATGAAACCCTCCTCTCGGGTTGGCCCGGTGTCCGGCAAATTTTACCAGGGGATTGCGCCAGCTCCGGGAACGTGATAAACTGTTCGTGTTTAAGAGAATAGAAAGCCGACAGGCTACAGGAGGTGCCGCCTTGTTCCTCTGCGCCGATGACACCGTCGATCTCAGCGCCTTTCCCTGCCATGTGCGGGATGTGCACATCAGCGATCCCTTCATCCTGCCGGACGCGAAAAGCGGGCTCTACTACACCTACGTACAGTTTGTGGACAGCCGCCGCTTTCCGGAGGTGCCGGCGGGCCGTGGGCATTTCTACGTGCTCTCCAGCCCCGATCTGATCCACTGGTCCGCTCCCCGCGTCTGCTTTGAGCGGGCTTCCTTCTGGGCGGATCTGGACTACTGGGCGCCGGAGTGCCACCTTTGGCGGGGCAAGTATTACCTGATCAGCTCCTTCCGGGCCGCAGGGACCTACCGCCGCTGCCAGTGCCTCGTTGCCGACCGTCCTGATGGCCCCTTCCAGCCCCTGGGAGACCCCCTGACGCCGCCCGGCTGGCAATGCCTGGATGGCACGCTTTATGTCGATCTGCAGGGCAGGCCCTGGCTGGTGTTCTGCCATGAATGGCTTCAGGTGGAGGACGGGCAGATCTGCGCTGTGCCCCTATCCATGGATCTGAGCGTGGCTGTTGGCGAGCCCCGCATCCTTTTCCGGGCCTCCGAAGCAGCCTGGACCGGTCCCATCATTCAGGGCGGCGGCGTTACGGACGGCCCCTTTCTGCACCGTCTGCCCGGCGGCAGGCTCATCATGCTCTGGTCCAGCTTTGTCCGTGGCGGAGGCTATGCCATGAGCTACGCCGTCAGCGCCTCCGGAGAGCTTCCGGGCCCCTGGATCCAGCAGCCGGAGCCGCTCTACGCCATGGATGGCGCGCATTCCATGCTCTTCCGCGCCTTCTCCGGCCAGCTGATGATGGCCTGTCACGCTCCGAACGATCATCCCCGGAAACGCATGCTTCTCTTTGAAATGGAGGAGACGGAGAGCGCTCTGCACATCGTCAATGAGGTCACCGGCAACTGGTATGGCAGCCTGGGCGGTCATGGCGCCCGTTATGCTTACGCAGACCCCTGCCGTGAAATCCCCTGCTTTGCCCGGGATCCCCGTCAGCAGCCGACCTGAGGAGGTATGGAAGCCATGCGTCGGACACTTATCCTGCTGTTTTGTCTGCTTTCCATGCTCCTTCCGGCCGCTCTGGGGGAGGAGGCGCTCAGCTTCGAAAGCGGCAGCTTTTCCTACATCCTTCGGGAGGACGCCACAGCGGAGATCATCAGCTACAGCGGCGGGGAGGCGGACCTCTACATCCCGGAAGTCCTGGATGGCCATCCCGTCACCGCCCTGGGCGATCTGGCCTTCTCCGCCATCAAGCGGGAGTACGGCGTGAAGGATTACTCCAACCTCCTGCCCGGCCACGGCGGCATGCTGGATCGGTTTGACAGCACCATCTTCACCGCGCCGCTGATCGAGCTGCTGGTCATTCTCTGGCCGGCAATCGCGGTCGTAGTATCCTGAGCGGGATTCAGAAAGGCAACACTATGGTACGTTCCATTTCCATTTTGGGCTCCACCGGCAGCATCGGCCGGCAGACCGTGGCCGTGGCGGAGCATCTGGGACTTCAGGTGCGCGCCATCACCACGAACCGCAGCGTAACGCTTGCCGAGGAGCAGGCGCGCATCCTCTCGACGTCGGTGCCGCCGGCCGAGAGCCCGAAGACCCACCGGATCTTCGGCAGCCCCACGGAGGACAGACTCTTTCTCCTCAGCAGCACAGAGCTCGACGCCTATCTCCCCACGGACGCCGAGCGGGAGTGCAAACCGACAGCCTATGCGCTCGCCAACGGCGCGCAGGCGAAGGAAGCCAACGGCAACTGCTGGTGGTGGCTCAGAAATCCAGGCTACTATACATCAGATACTGCAGGAGTTAACTACAACGGTCTGATCCATGCAAGCGGAGACAACATCACATCTCCTTCAGATGCAGTTCGTCCTGCAATGTGGATCAAGGCTGACTGACCTGTGATCTCGTAAGAATAAAACATAACAAACCATGGCAGTAAAATATATACCATTCTTCCCCGAACCGATTGAAGGACAGGCAATCCTCAACAATTTCAGCCGCACCTTGCGCTACAAGGGCAACACCGATGTTGCAGGCCGGTTGCAACGTGGTATGCCATACTACGAAGTGCAGACCACCGAAACCGTAGGCGGCGACCCCGACGCACAAAACCTCGTAATCCGTGGCGAATGTCTTTCTGCCTGCGCCTATCTCAAAGACAAGGGCATCAAGGTTGACCTCGTATATATCGACCCACCGTTTGCCTCCGGCGCCGACTATGCCAAAAAGGTGTATATCCGCCGCAACCCCAAGATAGCCGAAACCATAGCCAAAGCCGAAGAAGAACTCGACATCGATTCCCTCAAAGCCTTTGAGGAAAAGATGTACGGCGACGTGTGGGACAAGGAGAAATACCTCAACTGGATGTACGAGAACCTCTGCGCCATCAAATCAGTAATGAGTGACACCGCAAGCATCTACGTGCATTTGGATTACCATATCGGTCATTATGTCAAGATTTTAATGGACGAGATTTTCGGAGAAGATAATTTTAGGAATGAGATTATTTGGAAAAGATCTACGGCTCATAACGATAGTACAGGATTTGCGAATCTTCACGATTGCATTTTCTATTATTCCAAAAGTTCAGATTTACATTTTGAAACCCCATTAGTTCCCTACTCACAAGAATACATTGATAGATATTACAATAAAGTTGATGAAAACGGTCGAAAGTATCTGGATAGAGATCTTTCTGCAAAAGGATTGAAAGGCGCAGGTTATTCATACTCGTGGAAGGGAAAGGATGGTTATTGGAGATGTCCGATAACTACAATGGAGCGTTTGGAAAATGAAGGTCGATTATATTATACTACAAATGGAACACCACGATACAAACAATATCTTGATGAAATGGAAGGTGTTCCCGCGCAAGATTTGTGGACAGATATTTATGCTGTCAATTCCCAAGCCGATGAGCGCGTAGATTACGCCACCCAAAAGCCCGAAGCCCTATTGGAACGCATCATCAAAGCCAGCAGCGACGAGGGAATGGTGGTAGCCGATTTCTTTGGCGGCAGCGGCGTAACGGCAAAAGTAGCCAACGATTTGGGCAGACGCTTTATCCATACTGACATCGGCATCAACAGCATACAGACCACCCGCGACCGCCTTGTGGCAGCGGGAGCCAACTTCCGCGTAATGGAAATAAAAGACGGCGTGCAACTCTACCGCAACCCCGTGCAGACAATGGAGAAGATTAAAACCTTGATTCCGGGCTTGAAAAACGAGGACCGTGTCAATGAGTTTTGGGAGGGCTACATCAGCGACAGCCGGCTTGGCAGCGTGCCGGTATATGTCCCCAACCTGATGGACAGCAGCAGCAAACTCTTGGACGAAGTGATGATGAACCGCATACTCCACGAGGCCATCCCCGACCTGCCCGACGACGTCAAGAAAGTCATCGTCTACTACATCGACATCACAAGCCGCGAGGAGATAGAAAAATTCATCAAAGACGACAAATCAACGCTTGTGGAGATTGAATTGCGCGACCTCAAAGACGTGCTTGACGATGTTGTGATAGAGGATTTTGCCGAGTTTAGCGCCCGCCGTGCCACCCAAAACCTCATGGGCAGCGAGGTGGAGGCCGATGGCTATGTGGTGGAAATCTCCAAATTCATGAGCGACCGTGTGATGCAGAAAATCAACGATTTCAACGAAAAAGGCATCATCAACTCCAAGAAAAACACATTCGAGCGCATCGAACCAAGCCCTGACGGCTTGGAGCTCATAGAGTTTATCTCCATCGACAGCACCTCGTCCGACGGCTCTTGGCACAGCGACAGCGAAATCAAGATAGACAAGCTCGGCTACATCATCGTCAACGGCAAAAAGACAAAAACTTTTTGGGACGGTACAATCCACAGCCCCCAAAAGCCTTTGCGTCTAAAAATCCGCAACATCTGTGGCGATGAAACGGTGTGGAAGGTGGAATAGAGTTTGATTTAAACTAAATCCGAAAATTATGCAACAGATTGATTTCAATACAGTTCAACAGTTCAACGATTATTACGGATTTGAAACCTTGCATCCGCTTGTGAGCGTTGTGAGGTTCGATAAGGCTGTGGTTGTCGACGAATGTAATGTCCACTACGGATTGTACGCATTGTTTTTGAAGGAAAACAAGGGCTGCCAACTCTCTTACGGACGCACCAAATACGATTTCGACGAGATGACCGTAACATCTTTTGCGCCCGGTCAGACGGTGCACGTAGAGCCTAATCCTGATGTCCTGATGCCAAAATGGACGGCGTTGGTGTTTCATCCCGACTTTTTGGCACGGACTCAGTTGGGACGGCAGATGTCGCGTTACGAGTTTTTTTTCGTACAGTAGCAACGAGGCTCTGCACCTCTCAAAGTCCGAAATTGAGATTTTCCGCAGCGTTTTGGATATGATTAGTCAGGAACTCCGCCACGCCATCGACAAGCACACCCGCGAACTTATTGTATCTAATATCGAATTGCTCTTGAACTATTGTCTGCGTTTTTACGACCGTCAGTTTATTACCCGCGAGGAAATCAATCACGCCGTTGTTAAAAAATTTGAGGTTCTTCTCCGCGATTATCTATCCCAACAGGCTGAATCTGAGGGTATTCCGTCGGTAGCATACTTTGCCGAAAAATGCAATCTCACATCGGGATATTTTGGCGAATTGGTGAAAACTGAAACCGGCATCACCGCACAAGATTTCATCGCCGACACCATCGTAACCCGCGCCAAAGAACTCCTCAACGATTCGTCTTTCACCGTTTCGCAGGTGGCATACTCACTCGGATTCGGCTATCCGCAGCATTTTGTTAGGTTTTTTAAACGCAAAACAGGCAAGACACCGACGGAATACAGGGGCGCGGCTTAGAATTGGGGCACAGCATTATTATTACGACGCAACATAAAACTTTAACATAATTTATTTCCATTCTTGCCAAAGTATTGTTAACTTTGCGACATGATTTTTAGGTTGTTGATATTATTAAGCATCTTGGTTTCGACATCTTGCGCAATAGAGTCACGGGATGAGGGGGCTTTGTATGCCGACGATAGCCAACAATCTTTGTGGAACGACGGATGCTCGTCTGAGGTGCAGAACCAAGGGTTTTCGTGGTTTGGACTTGTTGAAAATGAAGATGCGCCCGTATTGCGCAATGTGGTGCGGATGCAATCAGTACATCGAGTTTATGAAAAGCGCAAGACATTTGCTTCTGGTTCGTTAAGTGTTTCATTAATAACAATTCCCTTAAAACATCTCGCTAAGAAACGGCTCAAAGTCTGCCATCTGAATCATCATGGCGGACAGTTGCTGTATTTCCTTTGCACTCTCCGTAATTGATTTGCCATTTTACACATTATGTTTAACACCGAAGGCGCGGCATAATACGTGCTTTCTGGGATTCTCGTATTAATTCATTAATCAAAAGTTTTCCTATCAATTTTAATTTTTGCTGCGGGAATGAAGGTTTTTCCGCATTTCCGCAGCGTTTTTTTATAATAACAACCCTATGGAAGGATTCTTTTTAGTAACGGCTGTATTGGCGTTTGCGAGCATTTGGGCTTGCAAGGTGGGCTACAAGTTTGGAGTGCCGATTTTGCTGATGTTCCTTTTTACGGGAATGGCATTTGGCGACGGCGGACTTAGGCTCATCATGTTCGACAACTTTGAAACCGCCTCCACAATCGGCACGGTGGCTCTGTGCGTGATATTGTTTTCGGGCGGCATGGACACCAAATTTTCCGACATCCGTCCGGTGCTTACCGAGGGCGTAATTTTGGCGACATTCGGTGTTGCGCTCACAGCCATAATCACCGGCTTTGTGATAAAAGGCGTTTTTGGCTTAATGTTGGGCAGTACGATTGGCATTGCATCGTGCTTGCTGTTGGCGTCAACGATGGCTTCAACGGATTCTGCATCGGTATTTTCGATTCTGCGCTCCCAAAACCTCAACCTCAAAAACCGTCTCCGCCCGCTCCTCGAATCCGAAAGCGGCAGCAACGACCCCGTGGCTTACATTATGACCGTTACGCTAATTGGAATCGTAAAACAGGGAGATTCAGTAGATTATGCGTCGGTGGTGCTCGACGTGTTGATGAAACTTGTGATGGGCGGATTGTCGGGCTTCCTCGTGGCAAAATTGTTCGTCATCGCTCTCAATAAACTCAACATCGACAATGCCTCGCTTTATCCTATTGCGGTATTGGCGGGCTGTCTGTTTATATTTTCGGTGTCGTATTTTGTGGGCGGCAACAGTTATTTGGCGGTGTATATCGGCGGACTTGTAATCGGCAATTCCACTTTTGTGCACAAGCGCGCCACAATCAATTTTTTTGACGGTCTTACGTGGCTCTGCCAGCTTATTATGTTCTTGACGTTGGGACTTTTGGTGTCGCCCAAAGAACTTTTGCCAACCATCGTGCCGGGCATCGTAATCTCGGTGGTGATGATATTGATAGCCCGTCCTGTGAGCGTTTTCTTGTGCCTTGCTCCATTCAAAAGGAGTTTTAAGGAAAAACTGTTTATATCGTGGGTGGGATTGAAGGGCGCGGCTCCGATTATCTTTGCCATAATGCTCCTTACAGCCGGCACGCCCGACGCTGCAAGGGAGTTCAACATCGTGTTTATGTGCACATTGATTTCGCTGTTGGTGCAGGGCACGTCCAGATCGGAAGAGCG
>CALGGN010000318.1 GCA_937915915.1 uncultured Selenomonas sp.
AACGAACTGGTGGCACTGGAAAATGCGCAAGCCGGCATGGAGTCGGGCGCAGCGGGTGCAAGCCTGAGCCTCAATACCCGAAAGCTGTTCAATCCCGCAGGCTCCACTTCCAATGGCTCGACGCAGGGATTCCTCTTTTTCTTCGGGGCGATGTTCTTCACCTTTGCGACCATCGGCATGGTGCCGCGCCTGCGGCTGACGCATCAGCTGGACAAAATCCTGCTGGAGGGGACGCCCTGGGACATCATCCTGCGGCTTGTGCCCTATGGCGCATGCTTGGTGACATCTTATTTTCTGGGGCTTGCGGTGTTGCGTGTCTGGGGGGATCTGGTCTTTTCGGGGCATTTTCTGGTCTTCCTGTTCCTGCAGATTTTCTTCGTCATGTGCGTGGGGATGCTGAGCGTCCTGTTCGGGTGGACCGCGGCCAATCCGGGCATTGCATCCAGCCGCATGATCCTGTTCATCCCGGGCGGCTTCATTCTGGGAGGCGCGACAGGCCCCATGAGCCATTTTGCGCCCTGGGTGCAGGCATTTTCCCATGTATTTCCCCTGACATGGGAATTCCATTTCACGCGCGATGTCATTCAGCGCGGCGCAGGGCTGGGGGATATTTCCTCGGAATTCGGGGCCTTCCTCGTCTATATGGGAATCGTGGCGATTTTGTTCTGCCTGCGCTTTTATAGCGCTCGCAAGGCGCTGATCCGGCAGAATGAGCATCAAACGCGGAAGGAAAAGAAGGAAAACGGGCATCGGACGGCGAAATTAACAGAAGCATAGAAAATAGCTACTACGTTCGGAATGGAGTGTGGTCATGGTGGGCGATGTTGATCTCAGCAAGATTGAAAATATGTGCGATGTGGAAGATAAGAGCAATCTGTATGACTGGAAGAAACTGAAATGTCAGCGCATCCTTGTCCCGACCGACGGATCGGGGCAGGCCTTCAAGGCGCTCAATCAGGCCATCCATATCGCGGCGGTCTGCGATGCGGAGCTGACCTTGCTCATGACGGTAGATCTGAATGAGAACGTTTCCGCTTTCGAGCAGGTGAGCCTCAGCGGCTATGTGCCGACGGAGCTGAAGCTGGCGGCGTTCCAGTTCCTCGCGGAGCTCATGCACGTCATTCCGCGTGAGGTGCGGGCGATTCCCAGGGTGGAGATCGGCGCGCCGGGAGAGGTCATTGTGGATCTTGCGGAGACAGAGGAATACGACATGATCATCATGGGAAGCCGCGGCTTTGGGACGTTCCGCAGCCTTCTGATGGGAAGCGTGTCCAACTACGTGCTGCGCCATGCGCACTGTCCGGTGGTCTTGGTCAAGGGGCTTCCCGATGATTGGGATGATGAAGATAATTATATGAGTCGTTTGAATGAATAACATAAAAAAGGAAGGTACAGCGCATGGCGCTGGCCTTCCTTTTTACATGATTCTATGACAGTTTTTCAGCCACTCCTCATGCGCAGGGAATTGCCAATGATGAGCAGGGTCGCGGCGAGCATGCCGGCGAATGCGGTGAGAGGCAGGAGCAGGGGATCTTCAAAGATCGTCAGCAGACCTGTGGCGGGCGGTATCAGGAGCAGCCATGTGAGGTAGGCAATGCGGCGGTTCTGCAGGATGAGTTCCTGCGCCCTTTTGGCGATATCCAAGATCATGAGTATCTGCGGCAGCCCTTGCGGCAGGAGGATATCCGCCTTCCGTTCCTTCAGCGCGGCCATGCCTTTTTCTATGCGCATTTCTGAAAGCTCGCGCCGGATCTGCAGCTCATTTTTTTCCAATTCCCCCATGTCCTCCTCGTCCTTGATGTCCATGAGGTTCATGGTGGAGACATCGCCGATGATTTCCTTCGGCGGTTTCCCAAGCACGATGGAGAGATCCGCCTCGGCAAAGGCTTCCTCGTCCAGCTCCGGGATGCCTGCCATCGCGATCGTGCAGCCGCGGGTGCGCATGAGCTGGACTTCCCGTGCCTTTCCGGCAGGCGTAAGATTGGCCCGCGCGGCCGCCAGGGATGCGGATTTCGCAATGGCGGAAGCGGTGCGCTGGCTGTCGCCCGTGAGCATGATGGTTCCGATGCCCAGCTTGGCAAGGCGGCGGACGGTAGAGGGAATGGCCGGCTCAATGGGATCCTCCAGTGCAATGATGCCCTTGGCGTTTTTTCCTTCGCAGACGATGAGGGGGATTTTTCCGCGGCAGGCAAGCTGGTCCACCTTTGTGAGCAGGTTGGCGCTGATACGGGCCTTGTTTTCCTGCAGCCATTTCGTGCGGCCCACGCGCAGTGAGGTGCCGTTCATCAGCGCTTCGACGCCGCAGCCCGGAATCTCATTGAATGCGGAGGCGGGATAGACGCGGATATCCCGCTCTGCCGCGGTACGGCAGATGACGCGCGCGATGGGGTGCCGCGAGCCCTCCTCGGCAGAAGCAGCCAGACTCAACAGGGTGGACTGCAAGAGCCCCTCGGGGATCAGATCTGTAATGAAGGGGTCGCCCTCGGTGATGGTTCCGCTTTTTCCGACCACCAGTGTGTCGATTTTGCAGAGCCGGGAAAGCGCGCTTGGCCTTCCCACTGCAATATTCTCCTTTTCCGCGTTCTGCTTCGCAAAATACAGGACGACCGGCGAGCAGACCGCATAAGCCAAGGGAGATGCCGCAATGAGCACGGAAAGCAGCACGATCAGCGCGGATACCAGTTGGTTCGTGCTCAGAAGCTCCCATCCTGCCATGCCGGAAGCCAGCAGGATATCTGCAAGCAGCAGATATTTTACAGGAATTGATTTTCGCATATGAGAATCTCCCATCTGAATAAATTCAAGCTACATTATCCCACACAAGACAGGGAAGGGCAATAGGAAATTTTTGCACAGGAGACATCCAAATGAAGAAAAAAATTCCATCAGGGGAAGGATTCTGAGTGATGGCGGAGAATGAAGAAGAGGGTATCCAATGGGAGCAAGAAACGGAGGGATGCAATTGGTAACGGTACACGGCAACGCAAAGATCAATCTGACACTGGATATTCTGGGGACGAGGCCGGATGGCTTCCATGAGGTTGCCATGGTCATGCAGTCCCTTGCGCTTCACGATACCGTGGAACTGGAACGGACGGATGGCGGGATTTCCTTGGAACTTTTGGCCGAGGATATTTATGGCGGCGATACGCTGGAGGCAGATGAGAGCAACCTTGCATGGCGCGCCGCAGCGCTTATGCAGGCAGAATACGGCTTACGCGGCGGTGTGAGGATGAGGCTGGTCAAGCGCATTCCCATCGCGGCGGGATTGGCGGGAGGAAGCACCGATGCGGCAGCCGTCCTCCGTGGCATGAACGAGCTTTATGAGCTGGGGCTTTCGGAGCGGGAATTATGCCGTCAGGGAGAGAAATTGGGATCGGATATTCCCTTTTGCATTATGGGGG
>CALGGN010000319.1 GCA_937915915.1 uncultured Selenomonas sp.
GAGCAGAATTATTGGTGCACTCCCCCAGCATCAGGCCATGCTCATTCATAACTCCGTAATCGCTGTCAATATAAGCATAGGTGTGGGCAGCCTCCGGGATTTCCCCCAGCGGTTTGGTAGGCTCCTGCCCCGGGCGGGCATAGTCCTCAGCGCGCTCGGGCGCCACCAGCCGGGGGAACTCCCGACAGTTGTACTCAGGCATCTCATCCCAGGCAATGGCAGCAGGGTAGACCTTCCGCATCTCTCCCGGCTGATGCTCCTTGGCAGGCACATAGACGATATTGGGGTCACTGGTAAAGGCATCATTGGAGTGGGTCACCAAAGTGCTGCCATCCGCCGTGGCTCCTTTGGTGACGATGGTAGTGGTGCATGCCTCGGCACCTTGCCAGGACAAGCCGGCTGCCAAAAGTGCCGTCAGGACACAGACGGTTTTCTTGATGCTCAAAATTTTTTTCATGTATGCTTCACCTCATGTACTGTGTCAATCCTTGGATCGTTCAAATCAGAGCATGAAAAAAGCCGCCCCATCGGCGACGGCCTTTTTCAAATTCCAAATCAAAAGGAAAGCCGACGTCGCAACACATCAGCTGCTTTTTCCTCAATTATACGCTTTTTGCGTCTGATTCGTCAATGATTGGCAGGGAAATAAACCTGCAAATGCTGCTTCGCTATCACCAAAAAGTGCAATCGTATCAGCAACGTTTTCCATCCGTAAGCGCAAGAATAAATTGTGTTCAGAGTTCACCAGAGTCTATTTCATGCCAGCGTTCGTATTCTCTCTACTGCTTCCTGCGTCCTTTCACGGTCGCCGAAGGCTGTCAGGCGGAAGTAGCCTTCGCCGCAGGGACCGAAGCCGACACCGGGGGTGCCGATGACCTGCACCTCCTGCAGCAGACGATCGAAGAAATCCCAGGAAAGCATGCTGCCTGGCGTTTTGAGCCAGATATAGGGCGAATGCACGCCTCCGTAGACGGTCAGCCCCGCTTTTTGCAGGCCCTCCCGGATGATGCGGGCATTTTCCATATAGTATGCAATGAGCGCCCTGACCTGCGCCTGTCCTTCCTCCGTATAGACGGCAGCCGCCCCGCGCTGCACGATATAGGAAGTGCCGTTGAATTTCGTGGTATGGCGCCGGTTCCAGAGAGGATGCAGGGGGACATGACGCCCGTCCTTTGCTCTTCCCTTCACGGTCTTGGGCAGAACCACATAGCCGCAGCGGGTTCCCGTGAAGCCTGCCGTCTTGGAAAATGACCGGAATTCAATGGCCACCTCCTTCGCCCCGTCGATCTCATAGATGGAGTGGGGAATATCGGCATTCCCCGCCTCAATATAGGCTTCATAGGCTGCGTCAAACAGAATCACGGCTTCCTGCTCTCTGGCATAGGCGACCCACGCCGCAAGGTCTGAGCGGGACATGGCCGCGCCCGTCGGATTGTTGGGGGAGCAAAGATAGATGAGATCCACATGCTCCCTGGGCAGCTGCGGCAGAAAATGATGTTCCGCCCGGCAGGGCAGATAGGTGACGCCGGAAAAATATCCGTTTTCCTGCAGTTCGCCCGTGCGCCCCGCCATGACATTGGTATCGAGATAGACGGGATAGACGGGATCCGTGATGGCAATGCGGTTGTCCTGTCCGAAAATTTCCTGGATGTTCCCGCAGTCGCTCTTTGCACCGTCGCTGATGAAGATCTCATCCGGCTCGATGGAAACGCCGCGCATTGCGTAGCTGTGCTCCGCAATGCTTTCCCTCAAAAAATCATAGCCTTGCTCCGGGCCGTAGCCGCGGAACGTTGCTGCATCCGCCATTTCGTCCACTGCCGCATGCATCGCCCGGATGGATGCCATCGGAAGGGGACGCGTCACATCCCCGATGCCGAGCCGGATGATGTCTGCATCCGCGTGCGCCTTCCGATAGTTTGTGATGCGGTGTGCGATCTCGGCAAAAAGATAGCTGCCGGGGAGTTTCAGATAATTGTCATTGATGTTCGCCATCCTGTCCCTCCTGTCATGATGCCGCTTTGTCTCCCGTGCTGTACATCGGGATCGGCTCGGGATTGTCCTCTATGCTCCAGACGCCGCAGGGGCAGACGCCCGCGCAGATGCCGCAGCCGATGCAGCGGTCCGGGTCGGACACATACTCCCAGGAGCCGTCTTCCTTTTCGATGCGCGTGATCGCCTTTTCCGGGCAGGATTCCAGACACATCCTGCAGTCGCGGCAGGTGCCGCAGCTGACGCAGCGCGTATGGTCGTCCACGGGATCCTTCAGCGCGCAGTGGTGGCATTTGTCGAAATAGGCCTTGCTGAGCCGCTCCGCGGGAATCTGCTGTTTCTGCGGGAACGGTGCCGGCTCTTTGCCCATGACATACCGATCTGCGTGCCATGCCGCCCTCCTGCCGCTGCCGATGGCATCCGTGAGGCGCCCCGGCTTGATGGTGTCTCCCGCCGTGAAAACGCCCGGCAAAATGGACTGGTCTGCCTTCGGCACCAGCCAGCTGCCGCGGAATTTCTCGATGCGCTCGTCCTCGGGCAGAAAGTCCAGGACAGGCTCCTCGCCGATGGATACGATGACCTGATCCGCGGGGATGAACGTGCCGTCATTCGCGTAAATGCCATCCGCCGTGATTTTTTTGGTGAAAAAGGGCCAGACCAGCTTTCCGCCCAGACCTTCCACATAGGCGATCTCCTTCGCGAACGCCGCAGGTTTCTGCACATCGACGGCAATCACCGTCTCCGCGCCCATTTCGTAAGCGCCGCGGCAGGTGTCCATGCCGGAGTTGCCCGCGCCGATGACGACGACGTGTTTCCCCACAGCAGGTTTTTCGCCCCGATTGATTTGCTTCAGGAACTCCAGTCCCATGGTCAGGTGCTCCGCGCCCTCCCACGGAAAAAAGCGGGACTTTGTGCCGCCTGTCGCAACAATGACCGCATCTGACGCATGCCGGATTTCCTCGAACTTCGCCCTGTCCACTTTGCAGGAGCTGACGAACTCCACGCCGACGCTCTGGATGCGCTTCAATTCTGCTTCCAGCAGTTCATGGGCAAGACGGCCCCGCGGAATGACCTGTTCCAGCTTGCCGCCGATGTGCTCCGCCTCATCGTAGACCGTCACCGTATGCCCTTTGCGGGCCAGC
>CALGGN010000320.1 GCA_937915915.1 uncultured Selenomonas sp.
TCGAGATGGTGCAGGCGGAGGTGGCGCGGCGCAAGCGGGAGGGCGGCAGATACAGTGGTGTGAGCATTTTCTCCGGCAAAATCAAGTGCGGCGAGTGCGGCGGCTCCTTTGGAGCCAAGGTCTGGCATTCCACGGACAAGTACCGCAGGGTCATCTACCGTTGCAACAAGAAGTACGACGGGCATAAATGCAAAACGCCCCATGGGTAATATGCCGGTGGCATATTACCGAGGAGGACATCAAAATGGCCTTCGTCACGGCATTCAACCAACTGGTGACAGAGCGGGCTGGCGCAAACGTCGCATCACGCTCCTGCGCCAGCACTAGCGCATCCTGCGCGTCGGTGGCAGAGTTCGATGAGCGGCTCTGGGGCGCGATGGTGAACTATGTGACGGTGGGCGTGGACGGTGGAATGACAGTGGTGTTTCGGGATGGGACGGAATTCGATTTCAATCAATTTCGATAGATTTCGTTTTCAAATTTGACAATTTGCCGCTATAATATCTTTGAGCGATACATGAGGATTGCGGTAACGGGCATGGGGGTTCTTTTCCGGGAAAGTGAATTGGATTGCTTTCTGCGGGCAAGCATGGATACAGGCAAGGCAGGCAACGCAGCGCTTCATATTCTGATGCGCTCTCTTATCCTCAATTTTGATGCAGCCTCTTGGACATACTTTTGAGCAGATACCACAGCCAATGCAGGAATCTGTAATCTGATACATCTCTGCGCTCTTGGCGCGGAAGTCTTTTTCCGGGTCAAGGGTAAAGGGGGCTTGCAGTAGCTGTTCATGGAATTCGATATCCCATGCCGTAGGCTGGGCAATAAATGGTCTTCTTTTCGCTATATCCTCCTTGATAGCGGCAAGGTGCTCATCCACCTTCTTCTCCGGGTCAATGCGGAGTTCTTCCTCAATGTCGAAGGCTGGCAGGGCATTATCCACCATTTTCAATACATTCACATAATCCAGCCGTTTTCCTTGTCCTTCCATAAACTCCTTGATACGCACCGTTGCGCCGCCTTGGCAGAAGCCGTAGGTCAGCACCATATAGAAATATTTTGTGTCAAAGGTTGCCGCTTGCAGGAATTCCTTGATATGAGGCGGCACTTCATGGGCATAGATGGGACATACCACGCCGATGGACTCCGCAGCATAATTCCTGCCCAACGATTCGTGGGAAATACTGACCAATTCCTCGTCCAGTTCCCTTGCTACATACAGGCAGTTGCCCGTGGCTGTGAAATAAAATACCATCTCAATGTTCTCCTTTCTCCTGTCTGTACTTTCGATAATCGCTGATACTCATACCTGTCCATAGGGCAAATGCCCTCAAAAAAGAGTTGGTTTCCTGATATCCTAAGAGATAGGCGATTCTCTCTGCGGTCATGCTGTCATCCTGCAAATAATGCTTGGCCAAAAGCTCTCTGGTATGATTGAGCTGCGTCTGAAATGTGGTTCCATCTTCGTTCAGTTTTCGTTGCAGGGTGCGCTTGCTGATGCCAAGTTTCTCTGCAGCCCGACTGATGTCGCTTTCCCCACCGGGCAAGAGTTCAATCAGCGCACTCCTAAGCCGTGCGCTCATGGAATCATCCATCTCCGTTTCTGCCAATCTTCGCTTGAGTTCCGGCTCAAAATACCCCCACATAGTTTCATTCCATGATACAAAGGGCAGTTCTAAGTCGCTTGCGGAAAAGACAAGCAGATTTCTGTCACCGCACTTAGGCGTACAGCCGAAAAATTCAGTCATTGCTTCATTGGGAATTGCGTCTTTGAAGCAGATGCTAAGGGGAGAGACTGGCTCTTTGCTGGCACTGCGGAGGAGATGAACGATGAATGTAAACTCCACTTCTATGAGAAAAGCCGGTATCCTTAGACTGCTCTCCACAGCCACAACTTCCAAGGAATAGACATCATCCTGTTTAGCTGTCAGAAAGCTCAGTGGGCCTATGAGCCGTTTATATTGCGCCAATCGTTCAATACAATTTTTTCCATTTCGGCTGCAATAAGCGGCAAAAATTGGCGGTGAAAAAGTCTTTAATTCCTCGGCTGTGCCCATGCGTATCGGCATCATAGGATCACAAGCCTGCTGGCTTACCTCTTCCATGAAGGAGAAGTAGTTTTCGGCGGTCATCATGGGACTTCGATGATTCAGCGTGTCCGCAGAAAGTCCTGCCTTGCGCAGAGCCTCCTCTACGTTGATGCCGTAGGCAGAGAGGAATTGCTTGTAGTTCCCCTCCAGCAAAAAGCGTTTTGTCGATTTCATCAGCCACCTCCAGATGAACGGTGTATAGATTTGTAATACGAATTTTGTTTTTTATAAAACATATCACGAGAAAACCAATAAGTCCATATCAATCAATGCCTCTTTCATATCAATTCATGCCAAGGGTTGATTTTGGGGGCAACAACAAGAGGGAGAGAAACATGAATCTGAAGAAACTACATCATGTTGCTGTCATTGGCAGTGATTACAAAAAGTCCAAGCATTTTTATGTGGAGCTGCTGGGCTTTCAGATTATCCGTGAAAATCATCGTCCCGAACGGCAGGATTGGAAAATCGACTTGCGGTTGGATGATTGTGAGTTGGAACTATTCATCAAGCCGGACTGTCCTCCGCGTCCGCATTACCCAGAGCCAGAAACAGCGGGACTTAGGCATCTTGCCTTTCGGGTGGATTCCGTGGAGAAAACCGCAGCCGAACTCAATCGTCTGGGCATAGAAACCGAACCCATTCGTACCGATGACTTCACGGGAGAAAAGATGACCTTTTTCCATGACCCCGATGGGCTGCCATTGGAAATCCATGAGTGAGGCGGTAAAACTATAATCTTTCGTATAATGGTTGCCTTTTGACAGCCATTATAACGCAATTGTTCAAATTTTGCCGTAGGCAAAATCCTCCAATTGACGTTTCAACGATGCGGGAGATATGCTCGCCGCCTGTTCTGAGATGTCCCCACTTTCGGAAGAGGGGGACATCTTCTGCCTCGTTATAACCCGTTCCTTTTGTGTTCCTTTCTGTAATTGCGCGGAGTGCAGCCTTTGTGGCGCAAGAACATTTCCGTAAAATAGCTTGGGCTGTTAAATCCACACGCATAAGCAATTTCCGTAATGGAGATATTGTCATCAAGCAAAAGCATCATTCCTGTCTGCAAACGGTAGGCATTGAGATATTCTATAGGGCTTTTGCCGAGATATTTTTTGAATATCTTACAACATTTGCTGCGGCATACGCCGCCGGAAGCTGCAATATCAGCCAGGCTTAACGCGGTTTTGTAATTCTGCCCGACAAATGCGGTCATTTTGCGGCAAACTTCCACCTCTTGATGCTGTGCAAGAGGATGTGTGGCCAGTTCGCTGCGCAGAGTTTCCTGCCACTTAGCCCAAAAAAGGCAGGCCGTTCCCAAAAACTCCAGCTCATGCTCCTTTATGGGTTGAAACTCCCGAAAATGGTCGATAATTTTCAATAGGGCGGCATGGAGTTTATCGCAGCGGTGCAGATATTTTTCCGTGATTAAGGGGTGCGTGATGATTGGCTCAATATACCGATGATAGATACTCTTATTGGCTGTCAGGGCGTTGGGGCGAAATAGTACGCACAAGTATTCGCAGTCGCTGCCATCGGCTGAGTAAGGATAGTGCATCTGCCGTGAATTGACAACGATACCGTCAGCTTCTGCCACCAAAAAATTTCGTCCGTTGACTTTGTAAGAAAAATGTCCATGCAGAGCTTTCATAATTTCTATGTCATCATGCCAATGTCCCAACGCCTTCATGCTGGGATAATAAGACAAGCGTCCAATGCCGATATAAAAAGGAACGGCATCATCATCGTATGGCACACATTCGGAGAAATCCTTCATCACACGCAACTGTGACATGCTTTGTTTCACTCCTCATAAAAATACGATTGTTATATAACTGGCTACGATTGTGATATATATTATCTAAATTATATGCTACCATATCATTGTTGTTATGTAAATCAGAAAGCAAATCCTTATATTTTTAGAGGAGGATAAAGACATGAAAAAGCTAATTTCTCTGGACATTGACGGAACGCTTTATAACAGTCAACAGCAGATTACGCCTGCTACGCGAGCAGCGTTATTGCGCGCGCAGGAGAAAGGTGCGGTACTTGTGCTGGCTTCTGGGCGTCCTACGGCTGGGCTGGTGCCGATTGCCCAGAAACTTGATATGTGGCGGCATCACGGCATGCTTCTTGCCTACAACGGCGGCGTGGTCAACGACTGCATGACGGGAGAAGCGATATACAGCTGTACAATCCCCGTGCCGTTATCCAAGAAGTTACTGCGTCATCTGGAAAAATTCCCGGTCAATCCGATTGTCGATGACGGCACGACCATCTACACCACCGACCCCGAAGGCTTCCAAGTGCCTTACGAGAGCAAATCCAATCACTTGGACGTTATTCAGGTGGAAAACATTTGCGACGCAGTGGATTTTTCTCCGGTAAAAATTCTCATTGCCGCCCCGGAGGACGTTTTGCAGGCAAATAAGTCAGCCATCAGCCAGCCCTTTGCCGAGGAAATGTCCTTTGTTCTTTCCTCCCCGGTATATCTGGAGGCTACGCCCTTCGGCGTAAACAAGGCCGATGCTCTGCGTAAAACCTGTGAAGCGCTGGGCGTAAGCACCGCTGATATTGTCGCTTTTGGCGATGCCCAAAACGACATTCCCATGCTGGAATTGGCAGGATACGGCGTAGCTATGGGCAATGCCTGTGAGGCGCTAAAAGAAATTGCCGATGAAATCACATCAACAAATGATGAGGACGGCATTGCCCATACTTTGGAAAAATTAGGGTTGTAATTTCAGGGGCTATATACAAAACGTAATTTGATCATGAATACAGTTTATGCAAACGGAGAAACGAAATATGAAAATTGAACATATCGCAATATATGTAAATGACTTGGAAGCAGTCAGAGACTTTTTCGTGCAATATTTTGGCGGCACGGCAAATGACGGTTATCATAATCAGACGACGGACTTTCGTTCCTATTTTATTTCTTTTGACAATGGTGCAAGGCTTGAGATTATGCAAAAGCCAAACATGGCAGATGATAATAAAAAGCTTGCCAGAACAGGTTTCATCCATGTGGCGTTTAGCGTGGGAAGCAAGGAAGCCGTGGACGCGCTCACCAATAGACTGAGAACCGATGGCTACGAAGTCGCCAGCGGGCCTCGCGTCACCGGCGATGGTTATTACGAAAGCTGCATCATAGGCATTGAGGGAAATCAAATCGAAGTAACAGTATAAGAAAAAGCGAGACAGAGATACTGGCCGCTGTCTACGAAATGCCATGCTGAAGCGTGCCAGCATCCATGGCGGTCACTTCGTCCCGGATTTCGGCATCGTTGAGGCGGTAATAGCCCTACATACAGTGTTCGATTCCCCTAATGCACCTCCTTCTCTTTTTCTCGAAGCTAGTCCCTTTAGGGGGCGGGGG
>CALGGN010000321.1 GCA_937915915.1 uncultured Selenomonas sp.
CACCAGGTTCTTTACGCCGTTTTTCACTGCGCGCTCCAGGGCCTGATCCATGTTGTCAATGCTCTCGCCGTCTCTTGCAAGAATGTGGTTGATGATGATCTGCGCCGTGAAGGCTCTTCTAACGCTCCAATCAGGATTTGCTGCCTGCAGGGCTTTCTCCACGCTCGAAATGTCACCCACGCGGCTGTCATTAAAGGAGGTACCAAAGCTTACCACCAGAAGCTCATTCTCCCCAATGCCGTCCTGATTTAAGGGATCATCCTTGGAGGCATCTCCGGTGTCACGGCCAAAATAATCCGGATCCGCAAATTCGCCTTCCACCAGTTCCTTCTGGGCATCCGTCAGCTTATCCCATGCCGCCTTTGCAGCAGCACACTGCTCCGCCGTCTTCTCGTTCCAAGTCTGTACGTAAATGGCATCGATCAATGCCGCAACCTCGTCTGCCAGCTCCTGATCCGTCTTAACTTCCACTTTTTCCTCCACGGAACTCTCCTCCGTCACCTTACTTTCCGTTGACTCCACGTAGCCATTCATGTTTGTGCATCCCGCCAATCCGCTCAGGGAAAGCGACGCTGCCGCAAGCAGCGCAAGGCAAAGGA
This sequence comes from uncultured Selenomonas sp., assembly GCA_937915915.1. Classification (GTDB taxonomy): domain Bacteria; phylum Bacillota; class Negativicutes; order Selenomonadales; family Selenomonadaceae; genus UBA9786. Next base: position 600 of record CALGGN010000321.1, read on the forward strand.
CCAGCGAAAGCCATGATTTCACGGACTTTTTCATTTCGCTTTTCCATCTCCTTTGATGATATTTTGATTCCGCCGCTCCCTCCGGGATAAATCCCAGCGGCGCTCGCGCACAGGGGGAGCGTTCTTTCGGCTTCCGGGGAATATTCCGGCTCGGCGGACGCTGCCAGGCCTTCTCGGATGGGAACCATCCAATGGCCGGGTCTCTTTTGCGGCAAAGATCAGGCAGCGCGGGAATCCGCCCTACGGCGACGGGCTCGCGCAGGCGTTGGACCTGCTTCCTCTCCGGAGCGGGAAAAAGTATATCAAAAAGCTTTCGCTTGCGCAAGAATTCAGGATGGCTTATACTGACGGAAAGAAACGGGAAGAAACGAACAACAGGAGCAAACAGAAACGAACAGGAGCGAACTGGAGTAAACAGAAACGAACAGGAGCGGAATACGATGGATGAAAAACTGAAGCGCATGAAGGAGCTGACCGGCATTCTGAACGAGGCGGCGAAGGCCTACTATCAGGAGAGCCGGGAGATCATGAGCAATTTTGAATATGACCGGCTGTACGACGAGCTGACGGCGCTGGAGAACGCAGGGATGCTTTGGCAAAGGATGCTGCAGGGAAAAACCCAGGGCTTGACGGACGGGGAGATCGACGAGGTCTGCGCTGCCATGCGTGCGGTAGGCGTTCCATTCCGTTCCATCTGCCTGAGCGGTCATCGGAAATATCCTTTGGGCTGCCCGGATATGGAGAAGCAGAAGCGGGGCATGGAGATCATGCAGAAGGCCGTGCGGCTTGCGGCTCGTCTGGGCATCCGCACGATCCAGCTCGCGGGATACGATGTCTATTATGAAGAGGGATCGGAGCAGACGCGTGCGGATTTCCTGAAGAACCTGAGGCTTGCGACGGAAATGGCTGCCGTCGAGGGAATCCAGATGGGCTTCGAGACGATGGAGACGCCCTTCATGGACAATGTGAAGAAGGCGATGGAGTATGTGACGGCTGTGGATTCTCCGTATCTGGGGGTTTACCCGGATTCCGGAAATATCACGAATGCGGCGCTTCTCTACAACGATGATGTGGCTGTGGATCTGGAGCGCGGCAAGGGCCATATCGTGGCAGTGCATCTGAAAGAGACGGTGCCGGGGAAGTACCGCGAGATTCCCTATGGGACAGGGCACGTGGATTTCGACAAAATCATCCGCACTTCATGGGAGCTGGGCGTACGCCGCTATGTGGCGGAATTCTGGTATCTGGAAGGCATGGACTGGCAGGCTGAGCTCAAGAAAGCGAATGATTTCATGCGGAAGCATTTTCAAGAGAGTGTCGGTGCGTAAATTATAGGAGGCAGTTATGTTTAAGGTTGAAAAGAAAGTCATCGGCGAGCTGGAGAAATGTTATTCTTTGGCCATGCTGAACTATCAGGGCAAGGATCACGTTCTGGTGGCTGCGGAAAAGAACAACAACTGTTATCTGGTGAGCCTGGATGGCAAGATCGAGGAGACCGTCTGGGAAGGCCCCGGCGGCGTGATGACCATGGTCCAGGTGCCGAAAGGGCCCAAGACGCCGGACGGTCAATTCCTGGCGACCCGCAAGTTCTATTCTCCGAACAACGGCAAAGGCGCGTCCATCGTGGTGGTGACGCCGAAAGGCAAGAACGATTGGGAAGTGCGCACGCTTTGCGACCTGCCCTTCGTGCACCGCTTCGGCATCCTTACGGCGGGGGGCAAGTACTACCTGATTGCCTGCGCCCTGAAGAGCGACCATGAGCACAAGGATGATTGGCGCTTCCCCGGCAAGGTATTTGTGGCCGAGCTGCCGGAGGATCTTTCCTCGTATAACGATGTGGATCAGCTGCAGCTCACCATGCTGAAAAACGGCATGCTGAAGAACCATGGCTACTACCTGCACGAGGATGGGGACGGCAATACCAGTGCCGTCGTTTCCTGCGATAACGGCGTGTTCCAGTTCCTTCCGCCCCGCCAGCCGGGCGGCGAATGGCAGGTGCTGACGCTCACCGAGGATGCCGCCAGCGATGGGCTGCTGATGGATCTCAACCATGACGGTGTGGAGGAGCTTTGCACGATTGCGCCCTTCCACGGGGATACAATTCATGTGTATGAGAAGAAGGATGGGAAGTTCGAGCTTGCCTATACCTACCCTGAGAAATTGGAATTCCTGCATGCCATTTTCGGCGGGAAGATCTGCGGTAAAGAGACTTGGATTTTAGGACATCGCAAAGGCGAGCGGTATTTGCTAGCGTTCACCCATGATGCGGAGAAGGGGTATCAGGCGCAGGAACTGGACAAGGGCTGCGGCGCGGCGAATGTCTTGCATTATGTGTATGAGGGGAAGGATGTGGTGATCGCTGCGAATCGCGAGATCAATGAAATCGCTAGGTATGAATTGACCGAGTGAAGGGAGAGATTGATTTGAGCAACATGGACAAGACTTGTGTCAGCGCGATTCGTGTGCTGGCAGCGGATACGGTGCAGAAGGCGAATTCGGGGCATCCGGGGCTTCCGCTGGGAAGCGCGGCGATGGCGTATGAGCTTTGGGCAAAGCACATGAAGCACAATGCGAAGAATCCGAAATGGGCGAATCGGGATCGGTTCATCCTGTCGGGCGGGCATGGCTCGGCGCTTTTGTACTCGCTGCTGCATTTCTTCGGCTACGGGCTGACCATGGACGACATGAAGCAGTTCCGTCAGGAGGGCTCCCTGACGCCGGGGCACCCGGAATATGGCCATACCGTCGGCGTCGAGGCGACGACCGGCCCTCTGGGCGCAGGCATGGGCATGGCGGTCGGCATGGCGATGGCTGAGGCCCATCTTGCTGCAGTATTCAATGAGGCAAATTATCCGATCGTGGATCATTATACCTTTGTGCTGGGCGGCGACGGATGCTTGATGGAGGGTATTTCCTCGGAGGCGTTCTCCCTTGCGGGAACGCTGGGACTCTCGAAGCTCATCGTGCTCTATGACAGCAACTGCATCTCCATTGAGGGCAGCACGGATCTGGCCTTTACGGAAAATGTGCAGGAGCGCATGAAGGCATTCGGGTTCCAGACGCTGGATGTGGCAGACGGGAATGACCTTGACGCCATCGGCAAGGCCATCGAGGAAGCAAAGGCGGACAAGGAGCATCCGTCCTTCATCACGGTCCATACCCAGATCGGCTACGGCTGCCCGGCAAAGCAAGGCAAGGCAAGCGCACACGGCGAGCCGCTGGGCGAGGAGAATGTGAAAGCGCTGAAGGAGAATCTGGGCTGGCCGAAGCCGGAGGAAACCTTCTACATTCCGGACGATGTCTATGCGCATTTCGCTGAGATGTCCAAACAGGCGGCTGCAGGCGAGGAAGCATGGAACAAGCTCTTTGCCGATTACGCGGCGAAGTTCCCGGAGAAGAAGGCGCTTTGGGAGCAGTATCACGCTCCCGTGGACGCGGATGCGCTCCTGAAGAACGAATCCTTCTGGGCGTATGAGGACAAGCCGCAGGCAACGCGGGCATTGTCGGGCACGATGATCAACCGTCTGAAGGATATTATGCCGAATCTCTTCGGCGGCAGCGCGGATCTTGCACCGTCCAACAAGACAGAGATGAAGGATGTCGGCTTCTTCGCGAAGGACAACTACGCAGGCCGCAATATCCACTTCGGCGTGCGCGAGCTTGCCATGGCGGCGATGGCGAACGGCATTACACTGCATGGAGGGCTGCGCACCTTCATCGGCACGTTCTTTGTGTTCAGCGACTACACGAAGCCGATGCTCCGTCTGGCGGCACTCATGAATATCCCTGTCACCTATGTGTTCACCCATGACAGCATCGGCGTTGGCGAGGATGGCCCGACCCATGAGCCGATCGAGCAGCTTGCGATGCTGCGCGCGACGCCGAATGTGAATGTATTCCGTCCGGCGGACGCGACGGAAACGGCGGCGGGCTGGTATCTCGCGGCGACAAGCACGAAGACGCCGACGGCGTTGGCGCTCACCCGTCAGAATCTGCCGCAGCTTGCCGGATCGAGCAAGGAGGCATTGAAGGGCGGCTATGTCATTTCCGATGCCAAAAAACAGGATATGGACGGAATCCTCATCGCGTCCGGTTCCGAGGTCAGCCTTGCCATCGAGGCGCAGGAAGAGCTTCGCAAGGAGGGCATTGATGTGCGCGTGGTCTCCATGCCTTGCATGGATCTCTTTGCGCAGCAGGATGCGGCATACCGGGAAAAGGTCCTGCCAAAGAATGTGCGCGCCCGTGTGGCAGTGGAAGCAGCCGGTGAGTTCGGCTGGGGCAAATATGTCGGTCTCGATGGCGCGACGGTCACCATGCCCGGTTTCGGCGCATCCGCGCCGGCAGGCACGCTCTTCAAGAAATTCGGCTTCACCAAGGAACACGTGGCCGAGGTCATGAAGCAGGTTATTTCTTGAAGGTTTCTTCAAAACGACACATAACCATAATGAACAAGGGCTTTCAGAGATGGTTGACGTGATAAAGGAGCTCCAACCAGTGGAAATAAAGCATCGTCAGTTCTCGAAGAGCTGAGAATATTTATGCAGTTTGCAACAGCCCATCAGCTTTGTCTGGTGGGCTTTCGTCATTAGGATGCGTGATGTAGTGTGGAAGAATTGATTCGCTTGGAAGATCTGAGCTATGCATATCATGCGGGACAGGAGAACGAGCTGCCGGTCCTGAAGCATGTGGATCTGAGCGTCCGCCGGGGGGAGTTCCTTGCGATTTTGGGTGCGAACGGCTCGGGAAAATCCACGTTGGCCAAGCAGCTCAACGGGATTCTTATTCCCACCGACGGGCACTGCATTGTGAATGGCATGGACACGCGTGTGACGGAGCAGCTATGGCGCATCCGCCAGCAGGTGGGGATGGTGTTCCAGAATCCCGATAATCAGATGGTCGCGGCAGTGGTGGAGGACGATGTGGCATTCGGACCGGAAAATCTGGGGGTTCCGCCGGCTGAGATCCGCAGACGTGTGGATGCGGCGCTTCGCGCAGTCGGCATGGAGGACTATCGGAGCTATGCGCCGCATCGTCTGTCCGGAGGGCAGAAGCAGCGCGTTGCGATTGCCGGGGCGCTGGCCATGGAAACGGACTGCATCGTGTTTGACGAGCCGACGGCCATGCTGGATCCCCAAGGCCATGAGGAGGTTATGGAGACCGTGAAGCGGCTCCATGAGGACAGGGGCATCACGATTGTCTATATCACGCATTTCATGGAGGAGGCTGCGGCTGCGGAGCGGGTCATTGTGCTGGAAACGGGCAGCATTGCACTGCAGGGTACGCCGCGGGAGGTATTTACCCAAGTGGAGCAGATGAAGCGCATGAAGCTGGATGTGCCCATGGCTGCGGAGATGGCGCACCGCTTGCGGCAGAAGGGCGTGAAACTGCCGAAGGACGTGCTTACAGAGGAAGAGCTGGCGGAGGCATTATGTCAATCAGGCTGGAAGATGTGACCTATACCTATATGCGAGGGACGCCCTTTGAGAAAACGGCGCTGCAGCATGTCTCCCTTTCCATCGAGGAAGGTTCCTTTGTGGCGATTGCGGGGCATACCGGCTCAGGAAAGTCCACCTTGGTGCAGCATCTGGCAGGGATCATCGCTCCCACGGGGGGCAGGGTGTTCGTGGATGACGTGGATCTGTCCGATCCGAG
>CALGGN010000322.1 GCA_937915915.1 uncultured Selenomonas sp.
TCCGCTTCATTTGCGTGTTCATGGATAAATTCCCTCCTCGGCGGCACATCCGTCCCCATGAGGAGAGCCGTTATGTCAGACGCCATGCGGGCATCCTCTATCTCAACCCTTTTCATCTTGCGCCTTTCAGGATCCAGTGTAGTCTCCCAGAGCTGCTCTGCGCTCATCTCTCCGAGTCCCTTATATCGCTGCAATGTGAAAGCTCCCTTATGTGTGGCTCTGTATTTTTCCAGCGCCCTGTCATCATAGAGATACTCCTCTTTCCCTTTTTTGGGGATGGCCTTGTAAAGAGGCGGTGTTGCCAGGTAGACATGGCCGTAATTGATAAGCTCCGGCATAAACCGGTAGAAGAAAGTAAGAAGGAGGGTGGCGATATGGGCCCCGTCCACATCGGCATCCGTCATGATGATGATCTTGCCGTAGCGGCGCTTCGCAAGGTCGAACTCATCGCTGATGCCTGTGCCGAATGCCGTGATCATCGTCCGGATCTCCGCATTGGCAAAGATCTTGTCCAGACGCGCCTTCTCCACGTTGAGGATCTTGCCGCGCAGGGGAAGGATCGCCTGGAATCTCCTGTCACGCCCCTGCTTTGCGGAGCCGCCTGCGGAATCACCCTCCACGATGTAGATCTCCGCCTGCTCCGGATCCTTGACCGAGCAGTCGGCCAGCTTTCCGGGAAGGCTCGAAACCTCCAGCGCATTCTTGCGGCGCGTAAGCTCGCGTGCCTTGCGCGCCGCTTCCCGCGCACGGGCCGCCATGATTGCCTTGTCGATGACCTTCTTCGTGATGGCGGGATTCTCCTCGAAGTATTCGGAAAGCCCTTCCGTCACGATGGAATCCACGATGCCGCGCACCTCGGAATTGCCGAGCTTGGTCTTGGTCTGTCCCTCGAACTGAGGCTCCCTGATTTTCAGGCTGATGACGCAGGTCAGCCCCTCGCGCACATCCTCGCCGGAAAGATTTCCGTCTGCGCTCTTCAGGATTCCCTGCTTGCGCGCAAAATCATTCGCCGCACGGGTAAGGGCGATCTTGAAGCCCGCCAGATGCGTCCCGCCCTCTTCCGTATTGATATTATTGACAAAGCTGTAGATATTTTCCTGGTAGCTGTCGTTATATTGCAGGGCGATCTCCACGACAGTGTCATCCTTGATTCCGTTGAAGTAAATCGGTTCGGGATTCAGCTTTTCCTTCTTGCGGTTCAGATGCTCCACAAAGGAGCTGATGCCGCCCTCGAAATGGAAGCTATCGCTTCTCCCCCCTTCGCGTTCGTCCTTCAATCCGATGGTAATACCATGATTGAGGAAAGCAAGCTCTCTCAGGCGATGCTTCAAGGTATCGTAGTTGTAGGTCGTGACCGTGAAAATCTCCGGATCCGGCACAAAGTGCACCTTGGTCCCCGTCGTTTCCGACTCACCTGTCACCGTCAAGGGCTTTTTTGTCTCGCCGCGACAGAAGGAAATCTCATGGATCTTTCCGTCCCTGCGGACCTCCACCTCCATGGAGGTAGAAAGAGCGTTCACGACGGAAACGCCGACGCCGTGCAGGCCGCCGGATACCTTATATCCTTCCCCTCCGAACTTTCCTCCCGCATGCAACACGGTCAGAACCACCTCGACGGCCGGCTTGCCGCTCTCGTGCATATCGACGGGGATACCGCGCCCGTTGTCCACGACTGTGATGCTGTTGTCCTCATGGATCGTGACCTGGATTTTGTCGCAGTAACCGGCCAGCGCCTCGTCGATGGAATTGTCCACCACCTCATAGACCAGATGGTGCAGGCCGCGTTCCGAGGTGCTGCCGATATACATGCCCGGGCGCTTCCTTACCGCCTCCAGCCCCTCCAGAACCTGGATCTGCTCCGCTCCATAGTCGGCATCCACCGCCGTTACCTCTGCGCTGGATTCATCCCGGTGAATCTCAATGCCCTCTGTATCCGGTTCTTTCATGATTTCTTCCATCGCAGAAAGAGCCATTTCCTCTGAGGCCAGCTCTTCTGCTGTCAGCTTTTCCTTCTCATTCTCCATAAATCCTACTCCTTGTTTTCACAGCCCTTTCCGGCTCCTGCTTCCAACTCTATCGATAGTTTCAGCAATTTTCCATTCTGGAGGATATCCGTCCTGCGCTTCAAGGTCAGGGAGGAAATCACGGAGGGATACAGCCCCTTCTCTGTCATGACCAAGGACTTGATCCTTTCGTCCTCCCATCCGGCACTGCCAAAAAGCTTTCTTCGCTTCATGGAAGCGAGATAGCAGGAATTCCCGCCGGATTTGAAAAGCTCGTAATCATAGATGGCTATGATCTCGCTGATGCGGACGGAAACATCGTTCCCAAGATGCAGAAACATCCGTCTCACTCCCTTCGCACTTTTCCGGCATGCACGTGATAGACGGCTCCCATAGCCTGCTGGGGAAAATATGCGGCATCGGTTGCTGTCACCAGAGTCTGTATGTGCTCCTTCTGTATGAATTCCAGCATGTGCGTCCTGCGGACCGCATCCAGCTCGCTCATGACATCATCCAGAAGAAGGACGGGATACTCTCCCGTTTCCGAGTGCAGGAACTCCAACTCGGACAGCTTGAGAGCCAAAGCTCCGGTACGTTGCTGTCCTTGGGAGCCGAAAGCACGAAGATCCACTCCGTTGACGGAGAGCCGCAAATCATCACGGTGAGGCCCTATGCCTGTGGAGCCTCGCAGAATGTCGATATCCTGCATTTCTGCCATCTTCTCATTATACCATGAAATCATGTCATTTGTCATGCTGTCTTCCCCATGATGGATTTCATAGCAGATGGAAAGATTCTCCGCATTGGCCGAAATACGGCGTTGCATGAGATTTGCCAGCATGTTCAGCTTCCTGACGGCTTCCAGTCGCTTTGACACAATGCGCGCAGCGCTTTCTGCCAGCTGCCCGTTCCAGATCTCAAGCATTTCCCTTCTTGCCCTGTGCTCACGGATATTCTTCAAAAGGGCATTGCGCTGCGTGACGATCTTGGTATAGGAAAGCAGCTCCTGATAGTAAGAAGGGCTTGCCTGGGACAGCTCACTGTCAAGAAAACGTCTTCTATTTTGAGGGGAACCCTTGACCAGAAAAAGATCCTCCGGCGAGAAAAGCACGGTGTTCAGCTTCCCAATCAGCTCTTTGGCCGGAACAACATGTCCGTTCCACAGGATACGGCGGCGCTTTTCCGCAGACAGCTCGAAGGCGAGCTTCTGAACGACCCCCAAACGCTCCAGCTGCAGGTCGATCCGAGCATCCCTCTGCTCCCAGCGGATCAGCTCGTGATCCGCATGGGTACGATGGGAATGGCCCAGAGAGGCATAAAAGACCGCTTCCACGATATTGGTCTTGCCTTGCGCATTCGGTCCCAGAAAGATATTGACGGAATCCTCCAATGGAAGCTCAAGCTCTTCATAATTCCGGTAATTCCTGAGCTCCAGCTTGCGGATCAGCATCGGTCAAGCATCCCCCTAGAGAAAGAAGTAAACGTTATCAATTTGCAGTACGGACAGGCGTCACAACGTAGATGAAGGTGGAATCGCTGCCTTCATGGATGGCTGCCGGCTGAAGCGGCTGGTTCAGCTCCATGCGGCACTCCTCTTCATCCAGATTCTTGAGGACATCGACGATGTACTGCGCATTGAAGGCGATGTTGACATCCGGCCCGGTAATCTCGGCTGCGACAGTATCCTCTGCATTTCCTATTTCCGGATTGTTGGATGAGATATGAAGCTTTTGGCCGCTGAAGTCAAATCGGATGATATTATAGTCGTTGGCGCGCGAGATCAAAGCCACGCGGTCAACCGCTGCGATCAGTTCCGATGTATTCATCCGTACTTCCGTAGCAAACGATTTCGGAATAATGTTCTGGTAATCGGGGAACTGTCCTTCGATGAGTCTGGACGTGATGTAGATATTATCGCATTCAAAGCTGATCTGGTTGTGGGAGCAGGTGACCCGCACATCCGTCGGGATATCCGAGTTGATGATATGCATCAGTTCATTGAGCACTCTGGAAGGAATGATGATGCGGATATTTCCGATATTCTCGTCAAACACGGCAGTCTTGACGGAGAGGCGATGAGTGTTCGTGGCCGCCATGGTGATCAGCGTGTCGTTGATATCCATGTAGCAGCCTGTGAAGATAGGTCTGGATTCATCGGTTGCACAGGAAAAAACCGTTTTTTTGATCAGTTTTCTGAGGACATTGTCTTTGATCGTGAAGGACAGCTGATCCTCCAGATAACGTATGGTCGGAAATTCCGAGGCATTCATGCTGAGAAGGGTGAAATTGGATGTATCGGATTGGATCTGCACGATATTTTCTTCTTTGCGATAAGCAAAGGTAACGGTTTCCCCGGGAAGCCTGCGTACCACTTCTTGGAGATAGCGCCCTGTGGCAACCAGCTGCCCCGGTTCTTCGACTTGAGCCGGGATTTTTGCAACAAGTCCCAGCTCATAATTGTTCGCTTGGATTTCCAGGGTATCATTCTCAGCGCGAAGATAAATTCCAGACATAATGGGGGTTTGAGGTTTTGCCGCTACAGCTTTGGAAACGATTTGAAGGGCTTCGACAAGTTCCCTTTTGTTGCAGGAAAGTTTCAATTTGGAGCCTTCTTTCTGTTTGTTATGAAATCTCAGCGAGCACAAGTCGCGACACGGAATTAGCCTCTTTAGGGATGCGAAACATCGTTTCGCATGGAATTTTTATGACTGATAAAAATATAATATCAATAGCCGTCGTAGTAGTAGGGGCTGTGGAAATGTGGAAAAGGGGCATTTTACTGCGGTATGCCTGCATCTTTGGGGTGGATAAGCCTGTGAACACGTAGGTGCAGATTATCCACACTATCCACTGATTTTGCGGGAAACCGGCTTATCAACATTTCATCGACAAGCTGCTCAACATGTTATGCACAGAGTTATGCAGTTTCTCAGTGATTCTGGATGCGGCTGACGAGTTCTTGCAGGATTGACGAGAGCTTGGCATCCGTTTCCTTTTCCTTCTTGATTTTGTCATAGGCGTGGATGACGGTCGTATGGTCGCGTCCCCCAAAGAAGTTGCCAATCTGGGGCAGCGAGGTATCCGTGAGCTCGCGGCAGAGGAACATGGCGATCTGACGGGGATAGGCAATCTCTCGCGTTCGCTTCTTGGTGTGAAGATCTTCCACACGCAGCTGGAAGTAATCGGCGACGATGTTTTCAATGAATTCGATGGTGATCTCACGCTTCTTGTTGTTTGCAAACAGGTTTTTCAAGGTTTCTTCCGCGATTGCTACGGTAATCGGCTGATGCATGAGCGAAGCGTATGCCACGACACGGGTGAGAGCGCCTTCCAGCTCGCGGATATTGCTTACGATGGAACTTGCGATGCTGACCATGACCTCGTTCGGCACGTTCAGCCGGTCGATCTGCGCTTTCTTCTTGAGAATGGCGATGCGCGTTTCGAAATCGGGCGTCTGCACCTCTGTGACGAGGCCTCCCTCGAAGCGGGAGATCAGGCGTTCCTCGATCTGCTTTACTTCGTGCGGCGGGCGGTCACTGGAAAGAATGATGGCGCGTCCGGAATCGTGCAGCGTGTTGAATGTGTGGAAGAATTCCTCCTGTGTTCCGGCCTTTCCGGACAGGAACTGGACATCGTCCACCAGCAGGACATCAATGGTGCGGTACTTCTGGCGGAAGAATTCCACATTGCCGTCTCGTATCCCGTTGATCAGCTCATTGGTGAATTTCTCGCTGGATACGTAGAGCACGCGCTTATCGGGATTCTGCTGCAGGATCTGATGGGCAATCGCATGCATCAGATGCGTCTTGCCGAGCCCCACGCCCCCGTACATGAAAAAGGGATTGTAGACTCTCCCGGGGCTGTCCGCGACTGCCAGTGCAGCAGCATGGGCGAACTGGTTGGAATTTCCCGTCACGAAAGTGTCGAAGGTGTACTTGGGATTCAAGGAGGAGGCATCCCCCGGCGCAATCTGTTCCGATGGTTCATGCACCGATTGCACGTGGGATATCTCGTCCGGCGTGATATGGAATTCCTCGGAAGCGATGTTGTCCATGGCAGATGGCAGATTCTCCTGCAAGCCGTTGGCATTGTCCAGCAGTGTGGTCTGCAGGGGGATGTCCTCGGAAATGGCGTGCCTGGATTTCTGGCGCTCGCGCTTCCCATGTGCCGGCAGCGGCGGGAAGGAGTTTTCCTTCTGCGGTTTGTTCAGGTTCTTCATTTCGATGCTGCAATGCTCGCCCATGGCATCGTAAATGGCTTCTTCCAGCGCTGTGATATAGCGCTCCTTGATCCAGTTGCACGAAAAGTCATTCGGGGCTCCCAGCACGAGCAGATTGCCGTTCAGTGAGATCGGCTCCACCGGCTGCAGCCATTTTCTATATGCTACCTCTGTGATTTTTCCGTGTGCCTGGGCAGTATGAAGGACTTGTTCCCAGACAGCCTGAAGATGAGATTGTTCCATGAAAGAATTCCTTTCTTCGATATAGGGAGCCAACAGGGAAAGAAGCAAATAAATTTTATCCACAAATTTATCCACGATTGTGGACAACTTCACGAGAATCAGAGTCAACAGGGATATCTTATCAAAATCGGAGGAAGTTATCAACAGTTTTTCGAAGCCGGACCTTCGGCAGGGGAAGCCTTTTTTTTTAACATCTTGACATGCTTGATTTGACAGGATATAATCTGAAATGGTATGGTCTTTGAAAGCGTGCTTGTGCAGCTTCAAAGCTGATGGAATCGAGAAACAGGAGGTGCAGATCGAGTGAAGCAGACATATCAGCCGAACAACCATTGGAGAAAAAAGACACATGGCTTCCGCGAGCGCATGAAGACAAAGGGCGGCCGTCTCGTCATCAAGAGAAGGCGTCAGCGCGGCAGAAAGAAGCTTACTGCATAGGAAATCGTAGGTCACTCCGGTGGCCTTTTTTCCGTTTACTATGAAATCTTAGTGAACGCAAGCCGTAGGCGCAGCGCGAACTTAGATTTCGTGTAAGGGCGTGTGGACACCGAAGGTGTCCAGTAAGCTTCATGCCGGAAATTTTTGTTCATTGTGTCAATTCTTGAAAATTGAGGGATTGGAATGTATCGGTTGCCAAAGGAGCGGATCTTGAGCGAAAGGGCGCAGTTCCAGCGCGTGTATCACGCGGGACGCTCCTACGCGAACCGCTTTTTGGTGCTGTATGTCCTCCGTTCGGGGGAGCTGGACGGAAAAGCGGGCTTTGCGGCAGGAAAAAAGCTTGGCAATGCGGTGGTGAGGAACCGTGTCAAGCGTATCCTGAGGGAAAGCTATCGTCTCCATCAGGGAAAGCTCTGCTCCGGCTTCGCGCTTCTGCTGGTAGGCAGGAAAGCGCTGGTGGATGCTGGATGCGATGCTGCACAGAAAGCGTTTCTGCAGCTTTGCGGACGGGCCGGAATATTGAAGGAGGAATACGTGCAGGAGGAAGGGGAATGAAGCGGCTGCTGATCCTTTTGATTCGGTTTTATCGGGGATATCTTTCCCCCATGAAGCCGCCTTCCTGCCGTTTTGTCCCTACCTGTTCCGAATATGCTTTGATTGCGATTGAAAAATACGGGGCTTGCCGCGGCGGGCGGCTTGCGATAAAACGCATCCTGCGCTGTCATCCCTTTCACAGGGGAGATCGGTACGATCCCGTGCCATAGATCGGGTTTTTCTTATTTACCTTAGGATGTGATGTTTTGGAAATGGGTTTCTTCGGGACGCTGTTTGCTCCCATCGAGGGTTTCCTGCATTTTGTGCTGGAAATGCTCTATTCGCTGACGGAAGCGGTTGGATTTGGCAGCTACGGCGTTGCCATCATTCTTTTGACGATCGTCATCAAGATGCTGCTCTACCCTTTGACGGTGAAGCAGGTCAAATCCATGCGGGCGATGCAGGAACTGCAGCCGCAGATGAAGAAGATACAGGAGAAATACAAGGACAAGCCGCAGGAAATGCAGATGAAAATAGCGAATCTGTACAAGGACGCAGGCGTGAATCCACTGGCAGGATGTTTGCCGCTCCTCATACAGATGCCGATTCTCATGGGCATGTATTATGCGCTGTACAATTTTGACTATGGCGAGGTGGCGCCGACGTTTCTGTGGCTGCCGAGCCTTTCCGAGCCGGACCCAATCTACGTCCTGCCTGTGCTATCGGCGCTCACGACGTTCCTGCAGCAGAAGATGACGACAGCGGAAATGACGCAGCAGATGAAGATCATGATGACCATCATGCCTCTCTTTATCGGCTGGATCAGCCTGCAGTTCCCGTCCGGTCTGGTGCTGTACTGGGTGACGATGAACATTGTGCAGATTGCGCAGCAGTGGTGGATGTATCGCGGCGATGAGCCGAAAGGAAAGAAGGAGGCTGCCTGATATGGGACAGGTAGTGGAAAAGACAGCGAAAACCATCAGCCAGGCTCTGGCCGATGCGTTGGAGGAGCTTGGCGTTTCCGAGGAGCAGGTGGACTATGAGGTGCTGGACTATCCCTCCAAGGGATTGTTCGGCGTTCTGGGGGCGAAGCCCGCGCGCATCCGTGTGAAGCTGAGAGAACCGCGCTATCGCAGACACCATGAGCCTGCAAGGAGGGAAAGAGAAGAGGAAGCGCCGGATGTCCCGGAACAGGCAGTGCCGGAGCCCCGTGAGTATCATCTGGTGCTGAATGACGAATCCTTGGCGCGCGCCAAGGCGTTCCTGTCGGAAATATTCCGCGTGATGGAGCTGGAAGTGGAAATATCCTCTGAAACGACGGAAGAGGGCTATGTGATCCGGCTGGAAGGAAAGAGCTTGGGGATACTCATCGGGAAGCGGGGGCAGACGCTGGATGCTCTGCAGTATCTCACGAATCTGGCGGCAAACCGCGGCGAGTCAGATCGCATACGGGTGATTCTGGATATCGAGAACTATCGCGACCGCAGGGAGGAAACGCTCCGCAATCTCGCGAAGCGGCTGGCGGACAAAGCGGTGCGGATGCATCAGGATGTCAAGCTGGAGCCCATGAACCGCCATGAGCGCAAGGTCATCCATGTGGCCTTGCAGGAGAATCGGCGTGTCACGACCACGAGCGAGGGCGAGGAGCCATACCGCTATGTGATCATCATGCCGAACAAGTCCAGGAATGGCGGAAGACGGAGATCGGAAAAATACGATAACTGAGCAAGAGAACGGTGAAAGAGTTGTCTTGCCGCAGGAGATTTCCTGCGGAGGACAGCTCTTTCTTTTTGGAGAGAGGGAGTGAGACAGCTATGCAGCAGGAGGATACCATCAGTGCGATTGCTACGGCAGGCGGGGAAGCGGGGATAGGAATCGTCAGGATCTCCGGGAGGACGGCCCTTTCCGTGGCGGATCGGATATTTCGCGCGAAAAACGGCAAGCGTCTGTCGGATATGGAATCTCACCGTGCCGTCTACGGAACAGTTACGGACGATGAAGGGAGACCCGTGGATGAGGCCATGGCTCTTGTCATGCGGTCGCCCCATTCCTATACGAAAGAGGACGTGGTGGAGCTGCAATGCCATGGGGGAAGGCTTGTGCTGCGGCAGGTGCTGTCCATGACCTATCGGGCGGGAGCGCGTCCGGCTGAGCGTGGCGAATTCACGAAGCGGGCCTTTCTGAACGGCAGGCTGGATCTTTCGCAGGCGCAGGCCGTCATGGACGTGATCCAGGCAAAGACGGATTCCGCCCTGAGGGCCGCAGAGGGGAACCTTTCCGGAAAATTCTCGGAGAAGATACGGGAAATGAGGAATGAGATTCTGGGGGTGATCGCGCATTTGGAGGCGCTGATTGATTTCCCTGAGGAAGATGTGGAGGATATATCGCTGGAGGACGCAAGGAAAACTGTGGCGGGATTGGCCGACAGATTGCGCAAGCTCCTCCAAACAGCGCATGCAGGGCAGATCCTGCGGGAAGGGCTGATGACGGCCATCATCGGCAGGCCGAATGTGGGAAAGTCCAGCCTGCTCAATATGCTCCTTCGGACAGAGCGCGCCATCGTGACGGATATCCCGGGTACGACGAGGGACAGCATCGAGGAATATGCGGATATCGGAGGGGTTCCGCTCCGCATCATTGATACGGCAGGCATCCGGGCCACGGAGGACAGGGTGGAGCGCATCGGCGTCGAGAAATCGCGGGAGTATGCGAAGCAGGCAGCCCTTCTTCTGGTCCTGTTCGACGGCTCGCAGGAGCTTTCCGCAGAGGATGAGGAAATCCTTGCTTTGCTGGAGGGAAAGCAGGCCATCCTGCTGGTGAACAAGTCCGATCTGCCCCAAAAGGTCGATCCGGGGATCCTGCGGCAACGATTCCCTGATTTCCCGGTCCTCCCCATCTCCACAAAGGCTGAGAACGGCTTGGAATCGCTTCAAAAGGCTATTTTGGACAAGGTGTATACCACAGGCTGCGATGAAGAAGAAACAGCCCTTGTACGCGACGAGAGGGAGGCTCATCTCCTGCGACGGGTGCTGGCTCACCTGAATGAGGCGGCCGATGCCATGGAGCATTCGATGGATGCGGACCTCATCTCCATCGACCTGCGTTCCGCATGGGAGATTCTTGGTGAGCTGGTCGGAGAGATGGCCGGGGAGGATATCATCGATGAGATTTTCTCGCAATTCTGCA
This sequence comes from uncultured Selenomonas sp., assembly GCA_937915915.1. GTDB lineage: Bacteria > Bacillota > Negativicutes > Selenomonadales > Selenomonadaceae > UBA9786. The sequence goes on from CALGGN010000322.1 coordinate 10,624, forward strand.
TCGGAAAATAATCAGTGTTTCCATAGATTTTTTCTATTTTTAGATTAATGAAATTTATAGTTGATAATTTTGAATATAAATATTGCAAATTTTGTTTTTGTAGTGTAGAATAATGTACATACGGGGAAAGCTCAATTCCCCCAATCCACCATGGAAGGGGGTGGACTCTATGTACGCATGGACTGCTGTCATCAAAAAAAGGGAAACATCCCTGATCATCGGATTCAGTTTCGGAGGCGATCTCAGTTGCTACGGGCGTTTGCGATATCGATGGGACAAAGGCAGGATGGAGCTTCTTCGCATGCCGAAGCAGGAGATTGCCGGCCGTGAGCTGAAGAATTTCGTGACAGAGCTGCAATATGCTCTCCGGAACGATGCCATTCCCTGGCAGAAAACCTGTATGCATTACCGTTCGGTCGAAGACGAGGAAGAATTCGGCCGGATGATGGATAAGGTTTACGCTTGATGTTTGTAGTTTCTTGCACGAAAAAGGCCGAAAGCCCGGAAATGGGCTTTCGGCCTTTTGCTGTGCGGCAAGTTCAAACAGGAAATGCGGAAAGTGGGTGAATGTATTAGACTCTTCTTGCAAGTATTCGTGCAGGAGGGATTTGCATGCAGAAAAAAATATACGGATATGTCAGGGTGAGCACAAGAGAGCAAAACGCAGATCGCCAGATGGCTTCCATGCGGGAGATGGATGTGCCGGAGGAGAACATTTATCTGGATCGAATGTCGGGAAAGGATTTCAACCGTCCGAGGTATCGAAAACTCCTTCGGAAACTGGATTCGGATTCATTGCTCTATATTCACTCGATTGATCGGCTGGGAAGGAACTATACGGAGATACAGGAGGAGTGGAGGCGCATTACAAAACGAAAAGGCGCGGATATCGTAGTCATCGACATGCCCCTGCTGGACACAAGGCGTGGCAAGGATTTGATGGGGACATTCCTCAGTGACATTGTCCTGCAGGTTTTGTCCTTTGTAGCGGAGAATGAACGCTCCGCCATCCGCCAACGGCAGGCAGAGGGAATAGCAGAGGCAAAGAAAAAAGGCACCCGTTTCGGACGCCCGAGAAAACCTGTGCCGGAAGGATTCCAACATCAATACCAAAAATGGAGGGAAGGCAAAACGACTCTAAAAGAAGCCGCAAAGGCCTGTGGTATGCCTTTGAGCACGTTTTATGCGAAGGGGAAAGCGTTGTGAGGGGGAGAGGTATACTTGTGTGAGAGAAATTTTTAGAAAAGTATACATTATTAAAAATATTCTATATCAAGAACTTTCACCCTGTCAAGTACATCATCGTAAATTCGAACCATTTTCTTAAGCAAAATATTGTGTTTTAAAAAGGTATACTTTTGTAAAATACACAGATTCTGCTGGATGGACGATACGGAGACAAACAGGAAGTTCGGCAGGAACATCATGGGGGCCATTCAGACAAAGCCAATGAATGAAAATCCTGTTATACCTTTGCTGTCAGCATAACAGCGGACAGAGTTTAGCCTATAACAAGCGGGAAACTATATCAAGGATTTGCTGTGCGTAAATAATACCATGGTATAGTTTACGCACACCGAATAAGGAAACGATTTTGTGGATTGTATTGTTTACGAAGGAGGAACACTAATGAACGAAAATCAGTGGAAGAAAGCACACGATATTGTGAATGATATCGAGAAGCAATATGGCAATCGTGGAGGGAATCAGGCGGAAGTTGCCGAGTATATCAATCAGACATATAGCACGAAGTTAACCACTAACGATATTGCTGGAGTTACTAAACAACTTGGGTATTGCAATACCGTGATGAGACAAGAAGAAAAAGTGGTTGCAATTTTCCTGGATGAAAATTTCCGAAAACATATTGAATAGTTAACTGATAGTGAGAGGTAGGTTAACTTATGAATGATGTTAAGCAATATGATTGCTTTTCTACGGAATATGATGGCGAGAAGATAACTTGGCTTATATGTTCTGCTGATGGTGATATTGAAGACAGTATAGTTGACGTCGTTATAGGAGAAGAAGGGGAAATCCCTTTCGAGAAAATAGACGAATCTTTCTTTTTCTTGTGCAAACAGTCTGATGATGGTGAGTGGTCTCAATGGAGAATAAAGGTTGCTAAGAAATTAAGAAGCAGGGGTATAGAAGAACATAACATCATGAAAGAAATAGTGAAGATAATGTTTGAATCCGTAAAAAAATACAAAGCGAATATTGCAGATGATCCTACTAACTCTCAACATGCTATTTCTCAGAAAAAACGTAAATTTTATTTCTTGGCACGATGTGAAGATTAATTGCGGATACATAGGAAAACATTAACCGCCTATGGAGTACAAATAGTCGCTTAATTGTTTTGATGTGGCTGTTCAATCGTTTCTTTTATCACATGACGTAGGTTATGCCTTAATGTTATGGAAACGATTGAACAGTTGTATTTTAAGCTTTGACTGCTATATCTATACTGCTCATCAAAGGTCGAATACAAACCATAGCTAAGGGGATGTGAACGAATTATGGCTATGACGGTTGCTAATAATAACACAGCGGCTCTTGCGTTGGGTGAACTGAATAAAAATAATAACAAACTGTCCAAGGACTTAAAAAAAGTGTCTTCTGGCGTAAGGCTTAATGGAGCAGGGGATGGAGCAGCAGAGTATTCAATCAGCGAAAAGATGCGTGGCTTAATTCGTTCACTTAATCAGGATATTGATAACTGCAAAAAAGGTATAGATATCGTAAAGGTCGCCGAAGGTGGCATTCAGCAGATCATTGATGAACTTCGCGATATGAAGGCAATGGCACTTAATTCTGCCAATGACCATAACAGTGATATTGACCGTAAAATCTTACAAAAAGAATTTTCAGAGCGTATGAAAGACATGGAGGATATCGCTGTTACCACTAATTATAATGGAAAAATCTTATTGGATGGACGTTATTGCCACACGCTGCAGGACACTATTTCCGGTCAGCCGACAATAATAAGCAGTAATACGTCATCGACGACATCCAGTAGCCCAACGACAACAACAACCGTAGGGCCAACAAGCACAACGAAAATTATTCCGACAACGTCAAAAACCACTTCATCGACATCGATCATGACGTCTTCTACCCCCCCATCTTCCACAGGAATAATTACAACAGATCCTGTTACAACATCTAACACGACAACTTCGACCGTAACCTCAACACCAATCGTTACAACGTCAGCAAACTCTGCTTCGAATACCGATATAAATTCCAGTGGAAAGTATACTACTGTGACAAAGACTGATATCACAACGACAACCACGACTACCGCTACAATAACGACAGAAACTACCACTACGATGACACAAAATGTAACCACGACAGAAATTGTTTCGTATCAAGCTGTTACTTCTACTACACCAGAGAAACCAACTATTATAGCAAACGGAACAATGTCGATTACATCTGATGGGATATACGAATTTGCTCCAGATTATACTGGTACACTTACCATTTCATCAGCAAATGTTGAGATTATGGGTCCATCATCCGGTGCCCAATTAAAGGAGGTCTATCTCGTCGATAATGGAGTGGAAGATTTGTACTTAAAAAATGTGAGCATTGAAAATAGTATGGATAAATCTACAATAGCATTTGATTCATCAATGAACACCTTGCACCTACTTGGTTCAAATACTATTGTGACACACAATGGTACTTCTGCAACTGATAGCGACATGACAACAGCAGCAGTTATAAATGCTGGAAATCAATTATCTATTGTCGGAAATGGAAACTTATCTATAACTCGTTTAGATACCTCGATGGGGGGTGCAGCTATTGGCTCAGACGCTTATGGAACATGCGGTGGGATATATATTGGACAGAACATTTCAATATCAATAAGAAAACCAGAAGAAGGTTCCGCTGGTGCTGGGATAGGTAGTGGATGGTGCGGGGCATGCGGTAATATCTATATCGGGGAACCTCTATAAACCCTGTTTTCCACAACGGCTTGCTCATATCCGGTAAAAAT
>CALGGN010000323.1 GCA_937915915.1 uncultured Selenomonas sp.
TATGGGGATATTGGAATCGTTCCTCTTTTTGCGCTGAAGCTGCCGGTGCTGTTCCATCCTGGAAATTTCCGCCTTGAGAGCCGTTATGCGCCGGCTGATCAGCCGACGGTCAGATTCGAGCTTTTTTTCCCCGGGACCACGAGTACCGATTCCGCCGCCCTGACGGGATAAATACCTGCGCATGCCCGCAAGATGAGAAGCGGTATAGCGCAGCTGGGCCAGCTCCACCTGAAGCTTGCCCTCCCGGGACCGGGCACGGCTGGCAAAGATGTCCAGAATCACAAGGGTACGGTCCATGACTTTGACACCCAGTGCCTCTGAGAGATTCTGCATCTGGGCAGGGGACAGTTCATCATCACAGATCACCGCGTCTGCTCCCTGTTCATCGATCAGCTGCTTCAGCTCCAGGACTTTCCCGGCTCCGATATAGGTCCCCGGATGAGGCTGTTCCCGGTTCTGCAGCATGGAAAAGACAACCTCTGCTCCGGCGGTATGCGCCAGTTCCTCCAGCTCCTCCAGGGACTGTTCCGCTTCGTTGTCATTGGAAGAAGTGCCCGGATCGATTCCGACCAGGATCACTTTTTCCGGTTCTTCCTGATAAGTGATGAAATGATCCGCTGCCATAAATGTGAGCTCCTGCTTTTTGTTTCTGCAAAAAAATGGGGGAACAGCGTCCATGTGTGTATGGATATATGCCTGATGCTGCATGGGTCAGATAAACAGACCTCCAGCCATGATCAGTTACCAAGATAAAACGGATTCTGCAAATTGTCAATGGAAGGTCAATGGAAGGCCGGAGCGTTTCGATTCCTGCTTTACTTACGGAATGATCTGTCTTAAAATTAAAAGATGCAAATTTGTGAAGCGCAGAATCGCAGCTTCAAAGAGGGAGTTAAGGAATTTCTATGAGAATTCGAAAATCGACGGAACAGGATCTGGACCAAATGACAATAATCTATGCGTCTGCGCGGAAGTTTATGGTGGAACATGACAATCCCAATCAATGGGCTCCGAGGAACTGGCCGCCGGAGAGTCTGCTGCGCCAGGATATCCGGGAAGGGAAAAGCTATGTCTGTCTGAACGACGAGGAAAAGGTCGTCGGGACGTTTTTTTATGACTTTGGATCAGATATCGAATCAACTTACCGGCAGATTTTTGAAGGAGCATGGATGGATGACAGTCCTTATGGCGTTGTGCACCGGATTGCTTCTGACAGATCCAAACCGGGAATCGGTATGTTCTGTCTTGCATGGGCATGTCAGCAGGCGGGACATATGCGGATTGATACGCATGGGGATAACTATGTGATGCAGAATCTTGTTAAGAAACTGGGGTTTGTGCAGCGCGGAATCATTTATGTGAAAGAAGATTCTTATCCCCGTCTGGCATTTGAGAAACTGCGGGCAACAGGACTTGAACCTGCACGGTCTCCCACCAGAACCTAAATCTGGCGCGTCTGCCAATTCCGCCATAGCCGCAAGCACAAAAATCCTATCATATCGCCGCTTTTGCTGTCAAGGGTGCCAGGCACCTACTTCATTTCGTAAAGCCCTTTCAGAATGGTGATGATCTGCTCGTCATCCCAGTCGGAGGAGTTGATCACCATATCGTAGTCGGACGGTTTCCCCCAGTCCTTGTCTGTGAAAAATCCGTAATAGGATTTCCTTTGCTTGTCCGTCCGGCGGATCATCTCTGAGGCGGCACGCTCGCCGATGTTTTCCCGCTTCATCACGCGCTCGATGCGGTCTTCGATGGGCGACCAATAGAAAATGCTCATGCAATATTCATAATCGCGGAGGATATAATCGGAGCATCGCCCTATAATCACGCAATCGCTCTCTACAGCCGCCTTGCGTATAGCGTCAGACTGTACCTTAAAAATATTTTCGTCGCTCACGGGCGAATCGTTGCCGGCAATGAGGTGGTTGATGTTTTGAAAAAAACTGCTCGTTACCGGCTTTTCGTCTTTTTCGGCAAGGAGTTTTTGATTGATGCCGCTGTGCTGCGCCGCATACGACAGCAGCTCGTCGTCATAATACTTCATGCCAAGGCGGTCGGCAATGGCTCGTCCAAGAACCCTGCCGCCACTGCCAAACTGCCTTCCTATGCTCAATACAATCTTCGGGGTCATAATTAGGAACGATTTGTTGATTTCTCTCTAAATTAACTTGACAAACTCGTCGAACAAAAACTCCGTATCAACCGGGCCGCCGCACGCTTCGGGGTGGAATTGTGTGGAGAATATCGGACGGGTCTTGTGCCTGATGCCTTCGCAAGTGCCGTCGTTGACGTTTACAAACCACGCCGTCCAATCGTCGGAGATTGTCTTTATATCGATGGCAAAACCGTGATTTTGGCTCGTGATGTAGCAACGGTCGGTGCCTTCGCGCAATACGGGCTGATTGTGGCTGCGGTGTCCGTATTTGAGCTTGTAAGTATCGAATCCAGCGGCAAGCGCAAGCAACTGATTGCCAAGGCAGATGCCATATATCGGCTTGTCTTGCTGCAACGCCTTGCGGAGGTTTTGAATGGTGGCAACGCACATCTTGGGGTCGCCGGGACCATTGGAGATGAAAAGTCCGTCGTATTCCAACGTGGTAAAATCATAATCCCACGGCACGCGGATTACCTTGACGCCGCGTCGGGTAAAACAGCGGATGATATTGTTTTTGACGCCGCAATCCACGAGCACCACGGTCTTATTGCCATTGCCGTATGTGGAAACCTCCTTGCACGATACCTGCGCCACGAGATTGTCCTTGTTGGGGTCGTAGTCGGCGGGGATGTTGCCGTCGATGATTATCTTGCCGAGCATCGAGCCTTTTTCGCGCAGACGCTTGGTGAGGGCGCGAGTGTCGATGCCAAAGATACCCGGCACATTGTTTTCCTTGAGCCAGTCGGCAAGGCTCTTGGCGGCGTTCCAATGGCTGTATTCAAAGGAATAGTCGTCAACGACAAGACCCTGCACATGAATCTTGTCCGACTCATAAAAATCAGGGATGTTGTCGGTCGCATGGTCGCCGGGGATGCCGTAATTGCCGGTCATCGGGTAGGTAGCCACGAGTATCTGACCCTTGTAACTCGGGTCGGTGAGGCTCTCGGTGTAGCCGGTCATAGCGGTATTGAAGACCACCTCGCCCGCCATCGACTTTTCGCAGCCAAACGAAAAGCCCTGATATTTGGTGCCGTCTTCGAGGAGAAGCACGGCTTTTTTGAGGTTATTCATTTAAAAATTTGTCTTTAATGTAAGGAAATTCGGAAATCAGCGCCTGCCTGACCTGCTTGCGCGAATAGCCGTCGCGGATGGCAATCATAATGGTGTCGTCGCCGGAAACCGTACCCGCAAAAAGCTGTATGTTTCTCGAATCGATGAGCGCGCTCACGGCATTGGCAAATCCGCCGCCGGTTCCGCCCAGGGTAAACGCCGGACGCAGCACCACCGGATAACCGATGTCCAGGGCCGCCTTT
>CALGGN010000324.1 GCA_937915915.1 uncultured Selenomonas sp.
CTTTCCCTACACGACGCTCTTCCGATCTACGAACTGGCAGGTTTCAGGATAGAGCGTCGCAATCCCCTGCAAGCCGGTCACTTTCTCGTCCTTGAACATTTCTGTGCCGTTGACGGCATAATAGGTGATATCATTCTGGACGATCGCCAGATCCACCTGGTCATCCTTCAGCATATTGATGTTCGAAACGGAAGCGCCCGTGCTCTGCGCACTCGCATTCATGCCCTGAATGCTCTTGTTCAGGATCTCCGCCATCGCCCCGCCAATCGGGTAGTAGGTCCCTGCCGTGCCGCCCGTCGCAATATTGATGAACTTCTTCGCCGCACCCTGATCCCCGCTGCCGCCGCAGCCGGCCAAAAGCGCCGTGGCCATAATCGCCGTAAGACCTGCCGTCAAAATCTTCTTCCAAGAAAACTTCATAACAGACCACTCCCATCCTTCATATATACTTAATTTTTATGCCACACAAAAGATTATAGCATAGATTCCTCCAACGAACAACTTGTTCGTCTAAAATTTCCAATAGGCAATGAATGTTCCTTGAAAACGCATTGTTTTTTGAGTCCCCATTTCCGGCAAAGCTGGCAAATATAAGTCCGTGGACAAAGGCGCAAACATATTCATAAAGGCGATGAAACCGATCATCATATCACAGGATAAATGCCGCTGCTTGAGTTGATTCGACATTGTCCGTATCATCCTTTTTTGCTCAGTAACAGATTTTACGCCTTGCTCATTCTTCAGCCACCATAAATCGGTTGCGTCCCTGTTCCTTGGCTTGGTAAAGCGCATCATCCGCCCGTTTGAGCAGCTGCTCCACATTATAGTCCGCCCGCATGACGCACCAGCTCGCACATCCGATGCTCAAGGTCACGCCCATGCTTGCCAGCGCCGCATTTCCCCGGATCCGATCCTGCAGCCGTCCCGCCACAGAGCCCACTGCCTGCCGATCTGCCCCCGGCAGCAGAACGATGAATTCATCTCCGCCGAAACGTCCCGCGATATCGTTCCCGCGGATCACCTCACGGATCTCCAAAGCGACATCCTGCAGCACCTCGTCGCCCCGCTGATGCCCATAGGTATCGTTGATGCGCTTGAAAAAATCCACATCGACGAGCATCAGCCCCAGCGTCTCCGCCTTTCCCTCCACCGGCATGAGCTTTTCGAAGATCTGGTCGATATAGCGCCGATTGGAAAGCTGCGTCAAGAAATCGATTTCTGCGTCATGCAGGATCTGCCGATTCAGCTTCTGGAGTTCCAGATTCTGGAGATTCAGAAGCTTTTCCTTCTGCTGGATCACATACATGAGACGCTTGTTCCTCACCAGCACGAAGACCTGCCGCGCAGAAAGCAGCAGCACCAGCAGCACAGCCCAAAGGAAGAAGGATGCCAGCAAATCGTACTCCATGCCTACCAGAAGCAGGATCGAAATCGTGAACAGATATGGCATCAAAATGCGAAAATACTCCACCGGCCCATTGCGTCGCGCAAGCAGCGCATTGAGCCGCGTCCGCGTTGCGGGATCCCGCTCAGAGCACACAGATGCCAAGGCCAGCAGGAAATAGCTTACCGTCCACAGCGGCTCAAAGACAATGCCGAAGGACGTGTCATGGATGGTTTCCAGCAGGAATATCTGATCCATCATGAACATCATGGCGAATGCAATGCCCATCAGGACATTGGTCCTCGTGAGGAACCAGCGGATATCCGTCCCGAAGAGCAGCACCAAGAGGCCAGCGGTAATCGCAAAATCGCATACGGGATAGAACAGCAGCGTCAACATGGGAAGCATATCCCCGCTCTTGTCCAGCAAAATGGGACGTATGATGAAATTGTAGATCAAACCGCCCGATGCAAAGATGGATATGATGATATCAAAGGAAATCGTCACCATATTCACCGCGCGTGTCTGCCGGAAATAGAAAATAATTCCGACAAAGAACATCATCGTGCTGCACAGGTAAAAGACATCACAAACAGAGGGCATATCCGGTTCGATGCCCAGAAAATCCGTGTAATACGCCCATGCAGCATCTCCCAAAAAATTGACAAGCGCACCTGCCGCAAAGATTTTCCAAGGCAGGCTGCGCTCCTCCGGGCAGCGCCGGATCCCGTGCCAGAAAAGAGGGAATGCCAGAAGATTCCCAATCAGTCCCGTGGTATCAGGATAGACGCTAAACGGCTCAATTCCAAAGCCCAGAATCACATAATAAAAAAATATAAATACAAGATAGGATCCAATCAGCGCCTTGCCGCTGAACCTCAAACCCATATCTGCTCACATCCCTGCATCATTCTAAAATTCATCTTAGCACCTGTTGGAAAAGAAACATATCTCCCATGTATCTTCCCTTGACCTCTAAATTATACTATAATTTCGCATAATTGCAATGACGGCCATTTCTTCATTCAAAAACGTTCCATGCTCCCGAAAAAAACAAGCGTCGGCACAACGTACCAACGCTTGAATTTCATAAGCATCGCGCCACGCTTGCAGCGCAACCCCGAAGTCCGATGATCGGGCCAATCCGCCGCTGCCTGACACCTTGCTCGCCTTGCGGGCAAGCCAAGGCAGGCCGACCGGACCCCGCCAAAGATTGCTCTGCCATTTCATGGCGCTCCGGACAAAAAACGAACGTGTCATCCCCAACATCGTCTCCGGCGCAACCGACATAGCCTATCCGTCCGCTATGCTCCACGGCAAACCAACAACCCCAGCCGTACTCATGACGCAATGCCTACATCCAAAAAAAGCCACTACCTGCAACGCATAAGCCATATCTCCTGCTTTTCTTTCATTATAAAACAAGAAGGCCCAATTGTCAATATGAATTTACGAAAAAAATATATCCTTTTATCCCAGCGGAACCCGTTCCCGTTCCCGATGACTGAACCGCAGAAGCTCCGTGTAGCCGAACCCCCGCACATAGTCCACCGCTTCCTCGTTGTAGTTCCCGCAGTCCTCCGGCTGATGCGCGTCCGAGGAGGTGATGATCGGCAGGCCGTATTTCGCCGCCACGCGCATGAAGTCGGGATAGGGCGAGATCTCCGCAATCGGGTAGCGATAGCGGGTGCCCGTATTCACGTCAATCGCCATATCCGCCTTGCTCAAAGCCTTCGCCACACGTTCCAGAATCGGCGTCACATCAAAATCCGGAAGATACCGGAACAGGCGGATATTGAAGGGATGCCCCAGCACATCATACAGCCCGGATGCCGCAAGCTTCTCCACTTCCTCCGCATACCACGCATAGATTTCCTTCAGGCTGTGCCGGTTCCATTCGTCCTTGATCTCGGAAGAATCATAGGCCCAGCCCCGCAAGAAGTGCACGGAACCGATGATATAGTCGAAATCATAGCCTTTCAGGATATCGCGCACCTTGTCCTGATCTTGGAAATTGCATACCTCGATGCCCGTCTTGACCGCATGCTTGGCCTTCAGCTTCTCCATGAACGCAAAGTAATCATCCAGCGTATATTTGAACTTGTTCTTCTTCAGCCATTTCTGCTGAAAGGAGCCGACAAAGGAGTCATCCAGCACCAGATCCTCATAATAAAGCGCTTGGAACTCCGGAAAGGTATGGGAATGCTCTGTGATCCCGATTTCGTCAATGCCCCGCTTCGCTGCCGCGTCAAAGAAGCCTTGCACCCAGTCCTCATCATAGGAACCGTATTCAAAATGCATATGATAGTCAATTTTCATATGGTCAGATCAACCCTTCATCCATCAGCCGCTGGATACCTGCCAGCACGCCATGCTCCTCGTTCGTCTTCGTCTCATAGCGCGCGATCTCCTTGATCTTATGGTGCGCATTTCCCATGGCAAAGCTGTAGTAGACCGAGCTCATCATTTCCGCGTCATTCAGATAATCCCCAAAAGCCGCGCACTCCATCGGCGTGATGCCCAGTTTGTGCTGGATCTGCTGGATGGCAACGCCCTTGTTGATGCCGAAGCTCATGATATCCACCCAGAAATCACTGCTGCGCACCACCTGCATGCGGCCCTCGAACTGCTTCATATAGGGATAGATGCTCTGGCTTGCCCTGCCGTTCTTGTCAAAGAAGGATATCTTGATGGGCTCATCATCCACCTGATGAAAATCCTCCACCACATCGTTATGGGTGTAATATTTCAAAAGCTCATCCTGATATTCCTTCTTGTCCTGGGAGGTATGGATATACGCATCCTTTTTGCCGCAGTACACGCAGAAGATATCCTGCAGTTTCATGCCCTCCGCCAGCACCTCATAGGCAAAGGCACGGCTGATGGGGCTGGAAAAGAGCTCCTTGCCATGCTGCTTCACCATCGTCCCGTTCTCCGCAATGAAGATGAAGTCATCCGCATAGGCAGGGAAGGATGCTACCAGCGAATAGTACTGCCGCCCGCTCGCCGGCGCAAATGTCACGCCCCGCTCCTTGAGCTTGGCCATCATGGCATCGAAGCCCTCCGGCAGACACCCGTTCTCATCCAAAAGCGTGCCGTCCATATCCGACATAATCAACTTGATCACGAAACCACCTCTGTCCATCAAAAACAAACCCTGTGACGATACCAGTATATCAGACCTTGACCTGCTCCTTCAAGACGGATTTAGAAAAGTTTTCTTAGGGATACCACTTATCGAAAAAAATGTGGCATAGCCAGCCACCAGAGCCGACTATGCCTGTTCGTTTTCCGCATCCAAAGTCTGGGAATGGAATTCGCCGATGCAGTTCCACACAATGACAATTTTCTGGGTACGTTTCCCGTCAATTTCTTCCGGATGGGAAATGTAAACTTTCTTGATGAACTCGCGGACGATTTCTGCCGTAAGTTCCGGGATGTCCGTGTACTTCTGGACGATGGAAAGGAAGCCACTTACGTTGGCTGTCGTTTCCGATTCCTTGGCAATCACAGCTTTGAGTTTCTCTGAACGAACCGCCAAAGTTTTCTGCTCTTCTTCGTAGGTAGCTGTCATTTTGGCAAACCGCTCATCGGAAATCTTGCCGTCCACATTGTCCTCATAAAGCCGTTGGATAAGCGTGTCCAGTTTTTTCATGCGGCTGTCAGTGACCAAGGCATACTGCCAACACACCCATATCTTCTGTGCTTTCAGTTCCTCCAAATTATCACCCCCTTTGCAAAACCATCCATAGAACTACTCCTTCCGGCTTGCTTCACGGGAAAGCCAGTCCTTGAAAGCGTCGATGGGAATGAGGATTCTCGCTCCCACTCGCAGACTCGGGAAATCCTCCCGGCGGGTCAGGTCGTATGCCATCGGCAGACTGATACCCATGCGCTCCGCCAGTTCCTTCACGCTTATGGTGTTCTTCTCCATATACAGTTCCCTCCTTGAAAACGGGCAAATAAAAACCACTCGAATATTCGAGCGGCGCGTATGCCTTCTATTCTGTTATGCCAACTTGACCATAGCCCTTCGTCCCAGCCGCATTCGCTGGACGGCGTTGTAGGCGGTCAAGTCCTTGGCTCCGTAAATATTGCGTTTCTCAATCCCTTCCTCCCTGTGCTTCAATCGGCGGTTCTCCCGTTGGCGTCTCCTGTCCTTCATGGCAAGCCTCCTGTGCGGTAGATAGACTTCTCCTTCGGCGGTGCGGGAAACTGCGCTATGGCTGACATCCGCTGTGTTTGCGTTGAACGATATTCTTTTCGATAGCTTTGTATTTGTACATATCATATCACATTCTGTAACCGTAATCAATAGTTGCAATCTTTCGCTTACGCATAGCGGCGAAAAAATGCTCCCCATCCGCAATGGATGGAGGTTCTCGGCGCAAATCCCTCTCGGCAGACAGACTTCCCCTTCATCGGTCCGGGAAACAATCCTGCGATTGACATCTGCACCGTATTATGAAATTTTTCTCTGCACCCCCTTGTATTTGTCCCTATTGTACTATAAAATAAAACCGTAAGCAAGAGTTTGACACTCACGCTTACGATTACTCTAACGCTTACTGTACAAACGATTGGTGTGATGAACATGGGATATGGCTGGGACAAGCCAGGCACAAGGGCGAACAAGCATACGGATGTCCTCGGATTCGGGGAGATTGGAGGCGTGGGGCAACTCATCTACCACGGCTTCCGCTTTGCCGATTACGAGATTGACAATCTGGAGGACGGCACTTGGGCGGCCATTCCCATCTGCGATGCCAAGCACCCGCCAGACACCGAGCAGGAGAAGAATCTGTCCGGCGGCGAGATACTATCCAGCCTGTGCAATCTGGCGAGAAAAATAAACGACCTCCCGAAAGAGAGGTCATACACGGATTTGCTTCTGGCGTGGTGGAAGGGCATCATGCACCCCTACAATATAGATGTAGTCTACGGGGAACTGACGGACGAGCAATTCGACCTCAACGACATGACAGCCGAGCTTGCCGTGCGCGACGCAACCTTCCCCATCGATGATTTTATGAAGGAACTGGGCAAGCTGTATGATACGGTGCGGTTCTATACGGCGTTGAAGGACATCTGCGACGGCAACTCCGATTTCACCTACGATATGTACGATGAGGAAAAACGATTTCCGGGACTTCCGTACTTGGAGCGGTACAAGCACAGCATTCCCGAAGTCCCGGATATCGATGTGAGTTCTGCCAAGGGCGATTTGCTCAAGGAAATGCAGCTGTACTCCAAATACGAAGAAGAACACCCTACACCAAAGCCGCTGGAAGGGGAATATGCCACGGAGCCTTTCGATGACTACGAGCGGCTCCGGGATCTGCTGATGGAGTGTGTCCCCGATTTCCGTTTACGGCTTAAACTCAGTTCCAAAACGGGACGCATGGTATTCTCTGTCGATGTGGAATCGGTATTCGACATTGCTTGGCTCACCCTTGCCCGCATGATGACAGATGACCCGGTGGAGGAACATCGAGCCGGGAATCGCGAAAGCATGACTGGCGTTATGATGTGCTGCCGCCACTGCGGAGACTACTTCATCCGCCGGAGCAATCGGCAGGAGTATTGCGACAAGGAGGAATGCCAGAAGGCAAGGAACGCCAAGAATCAGCGGGAATTTCGGAATCGGAAGAGGATGGCGAAGGTGGGTAAAAAGAGGAAATAGATAGTAGGAATAAAAAGTGCTGTAACTAAATTTAGTCACAGCACTTTTTATTCCACAACCATCACCAAAAATAAGCGATTCTATTTCCTGCGTCAACGTTTATGAATTGAGGATCATCAACGAGTGTTAGTGTACAAACATGATGGATCTTTTCCTTTGAATCGCATTTTGATAAGTACTCTTTAATAAGAGACTTTATTTCTCCTATATCTAATGCTGTAGATTTTGTCAGCTTAAAAAAGAACATGGATTGTATATGGGAGGACAGCATTTCTGCCTTGATATCAGACTTGCATAAAAATTCCTTGAAAGAATTGGCAAGAGATAAATCATTGCACTGTAAAAATATATTGTTATCCTCTGGATATATAATAAGGCAATATTTTTTGTACCCGCTCAAATATCGCATTTTAGATAACTCCTTTTTTCGAAAGTATCGGAGTCAGAGTTGATATCTTTTGGTACCCGTTGCTGATTAATATTTACCGCTTAGAACGCCTGATAGCATCCCTTATTTCTTGGAGTGTGTACTCTTCCTCTCCGCCAGAACCATTTAATCCAACAGAAAAATCTTCACCATGTTTCTCAATGAATGCCTCGTCATCGCTGGGCTTACACGGAATTTCGACCACACCCCAAGAATACAACCCGCCATCATAACCATTCTGGTAATGTGCAGCTAATGAACCATCGTCATACCCGTATTCAGCGGCACTCTCTCGTGCCCCCTTGTAATTCATATTATCCACATAACATTCCACATCATTCTGTTCATGAAATGTAGCCGCTATAGTCCCATCGTTTATAGCAAGGAAAACCTTGTTCATTTTTATTGCCATAGACGTACAACCCTCCTAATTAGTTGACCAAACTTAATAATGGCTATTCGTTAATTAAACAGTCACAGTAGAATAACAAGCACGTACAGCTTTGACTACTGTGACTGTTTTTGCTGGCATATTTTCCGCTAGTATCGACTGGCCTCTCTGTCCAATTGCTCTGCCATAGACCAGCCTGCTGCTTCTAACATACCTACACTAACGGTTGCAGCAAAATATGAACCGACAACGGGGATTAGCTTGCCTACTTCCTTCCCTATCGTTTTTATAGGCTGTTTCAGTGCAGTACGCTTAAGGGCAGCAATTGCCAGATTTTTGGCTACATTTTCGGGAATAGAACTTCCAAAAACTGCCGACAGTGCCATAGCCATAGATGCCATAGTTGCTACATCAGCAGCTATACCCAATCCTGGAACGGGAACAGCATTTCCCGCACCTGCTGCAACTGCATGACCATGAATGATCATATGGCATTTATCCTTTTGTTCCTCGGTCATACCAAAACACCTCCGTAATGCTACACATAACATGAATCTTAGTCTCCCCAAAAACTATACACAATTGCCACAAAGCCTTACGTATCAAACGATTCGGCGATTTTCGAGCCATGTGGATAAAGATTATCCTGAATTATTCATGTCCGTATACGCTTAGACCACTCATCCAGCACAAATCCT
>CALGGN010000325.1 GCA_937915915.1 uncultured Selenomonas sp.
CTTGAGGGGAAGGTGTCAGCCGATAGGCTGACGGATGAGGTGGATGGAACAGCGTAGCTCACCACCTCATCCACCGCTTTGCGGTCCCCCTTCCCCTCAAGGGGAAGGCTTTTTCTTTCGTGAGTATACAGATGTCACCCGGCCTGCTGCGCCATCCGGCGCAATTTCCGGAAGCGGTGGTTCAGCCCCGACTTGCTCACGCAGAGGATTTCCGCCAGCTCGGTCAGGGAGGCGTCGGGATGCTCCATGCGCGCCTCTGCCGTCTCCCGCAAAAGCTCCGGCAGGCTCTCCCACTGCCCTGCCCGCTGCAGCGAGCGGATATCCTGCATCTGCCGCCCCGCTGCGTCCACTGCCTTTTGCAGATTCGCCGTCTCGCAGTTCACCAGACGGTTGACCTGATTGCGCACCTCCTTCAGATTGCGCGCCACCTCAAAGGCCTCCACCGCTTCCTCCGCATGCACCATGCCAAGGAAATCCATCACCGCGTCGCCTTCTTTCAGGTAAACCACGTAGGCTCCCTTGCGCTCCGTCATGCCCACGGGGAACTCCATGCGGCGGAGCAGATGGCGGAGAAACTCCGCGAATGCGTAGCTCTGTGTCGCCATCTCCAGATGATAGCTGCTCTCCGGACGGCTCACGCTCCCGCCCCCCAGAAAAGCCCCCCGCAGATACGCTGCACGGCAGCAGTGGTGGTGCAGGATTTTTCGGTCAGGCTCCACGCTCAGGCTGCCCCCCCGCAGGAGATCCAACGCTGCCAAAAGCGCCTCCACATTCGGCGCAGGAGCGATGCGCACCCCGTAGCTGTTGTTCTTCTTGAGCCGCTTCGCGCGGCTCACCACGATTTCCGTATGGATATCATGCCCCAGCCCCTTCAGCAAAGTCAGCCCCTTGCGCGCAACCGCCGCATTCTCCGTTGCAAAGTTCAGCCCGAACCAGCGCCGATCTCCCCACACGACCGTCGCTCCCATGCGCAAAAGCGCCGAAAGCTCCGCCATCCTGCAGCACTGCCGCTCGCCCATCACCCGCGCCAGCTCATTCTTCACTTCCGTAGCAAATGAAGCCACGCACCGTCCTCCTCAAAACACAAAGGGAATACACGTTTCCGCTCATTTTTGGCCCTTGACATCGAATTCCCCGATGCCCCCGGCTTGAGCTTGTAGATCATCCGCATCACGCTGTTGCACAGCTTGTCCGGATCATGCCGGATCTGATCCGTCTCATTGATGATATCCGCCTTCACGAAACCGATGCCCAGCGCATTGATCGCCTCATCGTCGATCTCCACGGGATACGCGCCCTGCTTCGCATAATACTCCTTCATCTCATCCGATATCACGCTGGAATTGATCAGCATATAGTCAATGATCCCCTTGCCCGCATGATCCATGATCGCCTTTGCGTGCATGGAGGCGGTATAGCCATCCGTCTCTCCCGGCTGGCTCATCACATTGCAGATGTAAATCTTGATGGCGTGGCTGTCGCGGATGGTCTCCGCCACGCCCTCCACCAAGAGATTCGGCATCACGCTCGTATAGAGGCTCCCCGGCCCCAGAATGATCGCATCCGCCTGACGGAGCGCTTCCAATGCCGCCTCCACAGGCTGCACCTTTTTCGGGAATAAATGCACCCGCTGGATGCGCTTATGCACCTCAGGTATCTGGGATTCGCCCTCTACGACTGTCCCGTCCTCCATCGTCGCGTCCAGGCGCACATGTTCCTTGCTGGCGGGCAGCACCCGCCCTTTTACCGCAAGGACCTTCGACGATTCCTGCAGGGCAGTTTCCATATCCCCCGTGACCTCATTCATCGCTGCGATGAAGAGATTCCCGAAGCTGTGCCCCGAAAGGGCGTTGTTGCCCTCGAACCGATACTGGAACAGCTTCTCCATCAGCGGCTCCGTGTCCGCCAATGCCACAAGGCAGTTGCGGAGATCCCCCGGCGGGATGATGCCCAGATCCTCGCGCAGCCGCCCCGATGAGCCGCCGTCGTCCGCCACCGTCACCACTGCCGTCACATTGCTGGTGGAGGTCTTGATCCCCCGAAGCAGCACCGAAAGGCCATGCCCTCCGCCCACCACCGCCACGGCAGGGCCGCGGCCGAGCTTCCGCTTCTCGTAGATGAGATCCACCAGCCGCTCCGAATGATCCGGCAGCAGCACCGTGATGACCGACCGGATGATGAACCTCGTCGCCGTGAGCATCAGCGCAATGCCCACAAGCACGAACAGCAGCCCCGCGATGGTCGTGATGGTATAGTTATAACTGCCCTGCCACAAATAGACCGCGCGGAAGATGGCTTCCTCGATCAGATCCAGATATTTATAGTTGAATACCAGCGCAAGCCCCAGACTGACCAGCAAAACGCCCACGGAGAAAAGCCCCATCCAGCGCTTGAATTTCATGCCGGGATACAGCCATTTGAGTAAATGCATATGCCCTAACACTCCTCACGCACATGCTCCCGCACGTCGTTCTTCATCAGATCGCGATGCTCCAGACGTACCGCATGCCCCTTGGCCTTCAGAAGGTCGAAAATATGCTTTGCGATGAACACGCTGCGGTGCATGCCGCCCGTACAGCCCACGGCAATCACCAGCTGCTCCTTCCCTTCCCTCACATACTGGGGCGCCAGGAACTCCATCAGCGGGTCGAGGCGCTGCAAAAACTCCCGCGTCACAGGCTTCTCCTGGATGTACTCCGCCACCTCCGGCACTGCGCCGCTCTTGTGGCGCATGGACTCCACATAAAAGGGATTCGGCAGGAACCTCACATCCAGCACCATGTCCGCGTCCAGCGGCATGCCGAACTTGAAGCCGAAGGACAGCACGTTGATCACCATCTGCTCCGTTTCCGCATTGCCGAAAATCCGCACGATCTTGTCCCGAAGCTCCACCTTCTGCAGCTCCGAGGTGTCGATGATGTAGGTCGCCTTGCTGCGCACCTTCTCCAGACGCTCCCGCTCCTTCGCCACGCCCTCCGAGATGCGGGAGGACGGCGCCATCGGATGGCGGCGGCGCGTCTCCTTGTAGCGGCGGATGATGGCCGCATCCGATGCATCCATGAAGAGCATTTCATAGGGCTCGTCATTGCGGTCCATATCCTCCAGCACATGCAGGAAGGTATCGAAGAACTCGCGGCTGCGGGTGTCCACCACCAGCACGACCTTGCTCACATGCCCGCCCACGTGGGCGCAGAGCTCCGCGAATTTCGGGATGAAGACCGGAGGCAGATTGTCCACGCAGAAGTAGCCAAGATCCTCCATATAGCGGCATGCCTGTGTCTTGCCGCCGCCGGACATGCCCGTCACGATCACGATGCTGCAGCATATCCTCCTTGGTTCTGGCATGCACATCCTTGATATGCGATGTCATCGCAGAGGCCCGGTCAATGGTTCTGATCGTACCTTTGTTGCTCTGCCTTGTCCTGATATCTGCCATGTCGCGCCTCCTTCCTTCGCGTAATGTAAAAGGAGAAGGCCAATGGCTTTCTCCATGTTTCTGATCAGCGTTTCCGATCAGCTTTCTGCCGGTTTCAGGTATTTGTCCACCAGTCTGTCGTATTCCTCCGGGGTGATCGTCCCAAGCTGTTCGGCAATGTGCAT
>CALGGN010000326.1 GCA_937915915.1 uncultured Selenomonas sp.
GTGGAGGGCGATGGCGACAGAAACGCTCCTCCCGTCATGCCGCCGGCCAAAAGCGTCTCGGCTTCAGGTGGCATTTGCCCGTAAATCAGATAGTGATACAGGCATTTGATGGACAAGGGCGCCGCATCCTGGGCCGCATACAGGGCGAAATTCTCTGCGTCGCCGTTATAGGAATAAAAGCCGGATATCCCGCTTCCCTTATCTCTGTAGTCGCCATGCACCTTGTAGATAACGGCGTTTTCTATGCTGCTGATGAGATGATGTGACGTGTCCGGCAAAAGGCTTGCCGCTTCCTTGGCAAGATCTCCCAGATCCACCATATTTGCATAGCCCTGTTCACGGGTATTTCCCCCATAGTTTTCCGCTTGCTTGGCTTCCCGGCCGAAGGATGAGAAGAAACTTCGAGGATTCTTCCCGGCTTGACGTAGAGCCTCCATGCCGAAATTCTCATAGGCCGACCGTAATGCAGGGATCTGGGCTAAGTCTATGACGGAAAGAGTGGCCGACTCCTCCGTGCCATATTCACCGCATCCTTCCATATAGCTATCGCAGATGACCTGCCCCAGAGCTGCACCGCCCATGGCGGGATTCTTCCCCAATGTTCTGACCCAGCCCGTGTACTCCCAGCCGTTGCCTGGCTCTATTTCCTCCGAGGCCACCATGTAACGGCCAAGGCCATGTAGTGTATTCGCCACATCGTAAGTTGCCATGAGACAGGCATCGAATCCGATGAGCTCGAAGGGAGGATTTTCCGGGGCAGCAGGATGCACGGCGGTAAAGGCCTGGCGGATGTCGTTCAGCTTGAGACTGTTGCCCGTGCGTTCATCCAGACAGACTCCGGCGGCGCTGCCTCCACCGTGATCCCAGAAGACAAATGCCCGATGGTCTGCCGTGAAGTTGTCCTTTCCATATTGCAGGAAATCCGCCAATGTCTCCGGGCTTCCCATGTCGGCATCTTCTACCTGGGCCAGTTCGTGGAGGCCGTCCGCGTCATAGAGATAACGACCGATGGCATCGGCTTCCATGGTATCGTTCTGCCACTCTTGCGCCCCTCCCGTCTGGATGAGGACTTTCACATTGGAGGGCAGACCCACTTCAAACAGTTCTTCCATGTCCATCGTGGCAGCTCCCAACCCGGTTTCCAAATCCGTACCGCACACATACCAGTAAACAAGCCAACTGTCCTCCGCCCCATAGGCATTGGCAAATTTAGATGTGATAAACTTGTCGGATGATTCATCCTCAAAGCAACCGGAAATAAGAAAAGCTGTCATAGTGAAAAACAGGAACAGCAACGATTTCAGGAGTCTTCCAAAAATATTTCTTCCTTCAATCCCCATCATTCTGCCACCTCCGTTTTCTGAGTGTGTCCTCTTGCTTTGAGCAGTTCTTCAATTTTTGCAATATGCTCACGAATTTCCTTGTCAATCTTCTCGGTATCGCGCACATCAGAGAATAAATTTTTCGCCTCAGCAGAAAGCTGTTTTTGCCTGTTGGCTTCAGAAATTTGAGCAACAGCTTCCACTACGATCCCCACCGAAGCACATTTTGCAGCATATTCATGAAAAAAACTCCCTGTGTCCAAAACGTCTCTCGTTATAATGTAAATGATATTCACACTCTCCAACTCATTTACCTAATGAAACACCCTCGCCCAAAATCAGGCGAGGGTGTCATCCGTCAGAACTTATTTTGCATTACTGGACTTCCCAGACATCTCCATCCTCATCCACGAGAATGTCGCCGGACTCTACGGGCTCATCCACAATGAGAGTTACGTCCTCGTCATCATCCATCATGACAAAAGCCGGATTGTCCACGCCCATAGAGGCAATCGGAGCCGCACTTGCTATGCCCTGGGCTCCCACTGCAAATACCATCGCTGCCAAAATCGCACTTACCTGCTTTTTCATGTTCATCGTCCTCCTTAAAAATACATCTTCCAAAGGCCAGCTGTCTTACATACCTGTAATGAAATTCATCAAGGCTTGCGGATCCTCTGGCACCCAATACATCTTGCCGCCATCGCCCTTATCTGCAGAACACTTCACCTCGAAGGTCTGGGTTGCCTTCAAAGGGATTTCATCGACATAGCTTCTGACGCACTCCATAACAGCGTTTTGAAAATCAGCGTCTGCCTTCAGTTGCTCGTCGGTGAATCCTTGTGCGCGAAGCTGTCCCAGAACAACGCCGAGAGCGATCATATCTTCACTTGTCTGTGCAAGCTTGTCCGCACCCTGATGGTCGATGACAGCGGCACTGACTTCCACGACAGGATGCTCGGCATCGTCCTTCTTGATTTTGGTCTTGATTTCCATGGCCGCCTGAAGCTTGGTAATGTATTCGGTGGTCATGGCCTCCACATTCTGCTGGCTCAAAGGAAACATGCTGAACGCCTTGAGCATATCTCCTATGACCTTTTCCGAAACCTGGTCGCTCTGTGCCTTGGTCATGCCCGTAGCAGACTCGTTGTCCGACACGCCGTAGGCATACATTTCCGCCCAGCCCAGCACTGCCTTGTCCGCGCTCTCCTTAGGCTTCTCTGCTCCGCATCCAGCCAAGCACAGAACCGCCAAAAGAGCCACCATTGTCAGCGCAATCCTTGACATTTTCTTTGGCATCGAATCATCTCCCTGTTGTAAAAAAATTCTCTGCATGTTACACTCAGGTACGGAAAACGCACCTCTATAACAGACACCCTCAGTTTAG
The DNA here is from genome assembly GCA_937915915.1 of uncultured Selenomonas sp. Classification (GTDB taxonomy): domain Bacteria; phylum Bacillota; class Negativicutes; order Selenomonadales; family Selenomonadaceae; genus UBA9786. The sequence continues at coordinate 2,710 of CALGGN010000326.1, forward strand.
CATAACATTGCGAGATTTCAACCGATGTTGCAAAAGTGGTCGATTTTTTGCAAAAGTGGTCATATGAGGTATCCTATGAATAATCTCAACCTGCTTCTCTCTTTCCTTGTTGCTTCTGTACAGCTTGCCGATGCCTATTTGAGATACCTGGCATTCCGCAAACAGATATCCCCCCCCGAAAGACGCACATGCTGGCAGCGGCTCCTTCTCTGGACGATTCTTATCCTTCCCGTCTACGCCTTCGCCTTTCGCACTCTTGAAACTGCTGCCGCCTACAAACTCTTGCTGCTGGCGGGCTGGATTCCCTATTTGGCTATTTTCATGGGGAGCCTGCGCCACATGGTGCGCCAGCATATCTATGTCTTCGGCATGTCTGCCTTATGGAGTCTCATGCAGCATAACTGGAGCAGTATCCTGGTGGCTGTTTTTCTGCCGGACAGCAACGACCTCGCTGTCATTCTGGTTCATGGGACTCTGTACCTCCTATGGTTTTTGGTGCTTCTTCCTTGGGAGAAATGGATTTTTTCCCGTCTCCTGCCTTGCCCCAAAGTTCTTGACGAACTCCCCCTGGGGAATTTTCTGGCTCTCTTGCCAACGGTGCTGATGGCGCCGCCTTTCCTGATGCTTGCGGACGGTCGGCTCTGGCACTCGTGGGAAGAGAGGCTTTCCCGCCTGTATTTGCCCTTGGTGTTTTTTGCCCTCTATCGGTATCAGGTGTCGGCCGCCCACAGCTTCCATGAGTTTGCCCAAAGGAAACGGAAGGCGCAGATCCTCCGGGAGGAAATCGTCTCCATCCGGGACGATGCAACGAGAAAACAGCAGGAGCTCACCTTCCTGAAAGACTTCGAGAACGCCATCATCCGGGACTGCCGGACACTGGAAACCATGCTTCTGTCGGGGCAAAGGCAGAAAGCACTGGCACTGGTAGAGGAACGGACAAACGGGATCCAGCCTCACGTCCTGAAAAAATTTTCCGATGCTCCCCTGGTCAATGCGGCGATTTCCATCTATCAGACAAAGGCCGATGCCATTGGCTTATCCTTTCGCACGAAGGTGAATCTCCCAGCCCCCCTTCATGTGGAGGAAAGCGATCTTGCCGTGCTGCTCTCCAATCTCTTGGAAAATGCCATGGAGGCTGCCAAGCAGGAAAACAGGGACAAAAGAGGCATATCCCTGACCGTCCAGCATGACGGAAAAAAGTGCGTCCTCTCCACCCTTAACCCATGCACCCGCCCACTCCGGTTGGGAGATGATGGCCTGCCCATGACCGAGCGCTCGGGACACGGCACTGGCATGGTTTCTCTCAAGATGTTTCTGGAAAAATACGAAGGCTATGCCGCCTTTACTCAGGAAGATGGCTGTGTCCGTCTGCTCATGTACTGGAGGGATGAAACTCCATGCAAATGATTTCCTTTGCCGTCCTGGCAACTCTGATTCAGTTGGCGGGAGCCTATCTTCGCTATCTACCCTTTCGGAGAGGCATGTCCTCCGGGGAACGGCAGCGGCTGTGGTGCTATCTCCTCGGCTGGAGTTTGCTAGGATTCGGTGCCATTCTGACCTTCCTGCACTGGGCAGGACTCAGTCTCGGCACATTCAAGCTGATTTTCTTCTTCGGCTGGATACCCTATGTAGCTATCTCCCTTTGGCTCATCAGACGTCCTCCCCAGGCACACATCTTCGTATTCGGGATGCAGGCACTCTGGGCATTCATGCTCCAATCCTTTGCCGGTATGGCGATTTGGCTGCGGTACGGCAGCAACGGGAGCGAGCTTTTGACTGTCCATCTCCTGTGCTATATCCTTCTCTTTGCCCTTGTTTTTCCCCTGGCAAAACACATCTTCACGGCGCTTTTGCAAGATCCTTTTCCAAAAGACCGGGTACTCCGGCTATGTGTTGCCCTGCTTCCCTCTGCTTTCTGGCTGGGCACCGTTCTCCCCATTGTCAGGCTGACTTTCCTGCCCAGTTTTGGCGGTCGCCTGACCCGCCTTTTCCTGCCCGTCTTCTTTTTTCCTTTTCTATTCCCTTATCGTCGAGGCCCATCGCAGGACTCAGCGACAAAGAGCACTGGTTTTGGCTAACCTGCGCATGGAAAGGAACCGCAAAGAGCTTCTGGAAGAGGCAAAACGGCTGGAGGAAAACACGCAGCATATCTCCGTCCTGCGCCACGACCTGCGCCACAATTACCGTCTCATCCATGCCTTGCTCACAGCCGGAGATGAGGAAAATGCACTCCGGCACATCCGAGCCATGCAGGAGAGGTTTGAAAAGGAAGCCGGAGACGAAACTGCCAAAAAAAAGGGGCTGTGAGATTCACAGCCCCAGCAGGTGGTTCATATAGGCAATCTTTACATCCTGCCGCTTGCGGCGGCTGATGGGAATGCGGGTTCCGTCCTTCAGCAGGAAATCATCCTGTTCCATGGATTCCACACAATCCATATTGGCAATGATGCGATGATGACATTCCAAGAAACGGCTGTCCTTCAGCAAGGTATCACGGCATTTCTCATAGGACATGGAAGAAAGAAGCACTCGCCCGTATAAGTGAAAGCAGGGCTTGCGTATATCCCTGATATCCACATAGAGAATATCCCGATAGGGGACACGGTACTCTGCACCTTCGATGCATAGGCAGATGGCTTTGCGCCGTTCCCGAAGCCTCGGGAAGATATGGTCAAGTGTCTCGGTGAATTCTTCTTTGTTCTCTGCCAAAGGCTTGATGAAATACCCCGTAGCGTAGACCCGATAACCCTCCAGTATATGCTCCTCGCTGCTGGTCAGGAAGATGATGGCAACTTCGGCATCCACCTTGCGAATGGCTTTCGCCGTCTCCATGCCGGAAATTCCTTTCATGTAGATATCAAGGACAATGAGATCATACTTATCAGCCTCGAAATCCTTCAGGAGATTCTCCCCACCGGCAAACGTCGCAATGTGGATATCGGCCTGCGGACAGTCGATATCCACGTACTCCCGAAGGAGATCCACGGCTATGGCTAGGTCACCAGCATCATCATCCACAACGGCAATATTCATAGCTTCGGCTCCTCTCTCAGGTAATCTTTCGAGAGGTATATTCGACGGAAATGCCGGTTCCTCCTGCTATCTTTCATAAACACTTGCCATGTATTGCTAACTCGTTGTAAACTCCATGCGAAACGGTGTTTCGCATTACGCCCTTACACGAAATCTAAGCTCCCACTGCGCTTTCAGCTTGTGCTCGCTAAGATTTCATAGTAAACTCCGTGCGAAACGATGTTTCGCACTA
>CALGGN010000327.1 GCA_937915915.1 uncultured Selenomonas sp.
CGCTTGGGGAGCCAACCGAGGGACTTATCCGCCGTCTGCATTTCGATGTCGATAATCGTGCCGTCCTCGGTCAACACATAGACATCAAGCCGTATGCCCTTCTGTGTGGGGCTTGTCTCCACGGTCTTTTCGGCCTCGGGGTAGATGATGTCCCTCACCTTGATGCCGAGGAGCTTCGTGATGAGCCACATACAGAGCCGCTTGTTCTGCATGACCTTCTGGAAGAGGAAGTTATCCCGGATGGTCAGTTCTTCCCACTCCTTGATTCGTCCCATTGACGTGCCGCCTCCTTTTTCTTAATTTTACAACGGTTATCGGTTACTGGCAAGGGAAAGTTTAGGATTGCTCTCCCCTTGGTCTCTGCGAGGACAAGGCATCAAACTCTGGTGTGCTGAAAAATTCGCCCAATGTGATACCGAAACCGTTGCACAGCCTCTTGATGGCTACAGTGCCGGGATTTTTGCTCTCGCCAAGGAGTATGCTCTTGATGGTGGCCTGCGGCACGCCGGAGATTTTGCTCAGTTTGTTGGGCGTGATGCCCTGCTCTCGGCATAGTTGTCGTATGCGGTTTGCGACCGTCTCTTGTGTGTCCATCGTCTTCTCCCTCCTATTGGCGTGATTATACACCGAAGAAAATAAATTTTCAAGTGATACTTCACTTATTAAGAAATGTATGGTTATATAGTGACTACTCACTATATAACGCAGTCAAGGATTCCTCTACAATCAATGTGTCGAGTTTTCTACATATTTCATTCGTTTTCTTTCCGCAGGACAGCGTGGATTCCTTGCGTGAAATCCGGGATTTTGCGAGTCGTCACTTGAAGTAATACCAAATTTACGCATTGGAATTGGAAAGGATGAACAGAAGATGAACTGGAAAAAGATCGTTGCAGCCGGCATGACGGCAGGAATGTTTTTGAGTGTGAATATTATATCGACGGAGGCGGCGCAAATGGATAACGAGAAAAACGGCAAGAGGGAAGCAGTAAAGGTAGTGCAAACGGCAGGGCGTGACAGATTGGGAGACTTTGCCCCGGATTTTGCACGCTATAATGATGATATCCTCTTCGGTGAGGTCTGGTCGAAGAATGATGTCCTCTCCCTCCACGACCGCAGTATTGTCACCGTCTCGGCACTTGTGGCCAGCGGCATCATTGACAGTTCCTTGAAGTATCACATTGAATCTGCCATCGTGAACAGCAGTCCCCATGGAATGGAAAGACGTGGGACAGATTTGGGCGACAGGCTGCGGCGCACGCTCCTTGGTGGAAAAGTCGGAGTTTGCCGATATGGCCTATAAAATCGGCGCGAATCTGTAATACTATCGCGGGTTAAGGATTTTATAGCATAAGCGGCAGATATGAAAAGAATTCTGGGGGTAATCACATGGAATACATGAAATTAGGCAATTCTGACCTGAAGGTTTCCCGCATCTGCCTTGGCTGCATGGGCTTTGGCAATGCAGCCACCGGCCAGCACAGTTGGACGGTGGACGAGGAGGAGAGCCGCGCCATTATCCGTCGGGCACTGGACTTGGGCGTGAACTTTTTCGATACCGCCATCGCCTACCAGGGCGGCACCAGCGAAGAATACTTGGGGCGCACCTTGAAGGAATTCTCCCGGCGGGACGAGGAGGTGGTGGCGAACAAGTTCCTGCCCCGCAGCAGCGAGGAAATAGAGAACGGCGTAACCGGACAAGAGCATATCGAAAAACAGCTGAATCTCAGCTTGTCCCATTTAGGGATGGATTATGTCGATCTGTATATTTATCACATGTGGGACTACCAGACTCCCATCTATGACATTCTTGAGGGCCTCAACCGCATGGTCAAGGCGGGCAAGGTGCGCTATATCGGCATAGCCAACTGCTACGCATGGCAGCTTGCCAAGGCCAATGCTCTGGCCGAGAAGGAAGGCTTTGCCAAATTCGTTTCGGTGCAGAACCATTACAATCTTCTGTTCCGTGAGGAAGAGCGGGAAATGGCGCAGCTCTGCGCCGAGGACAATATCGCCATGACGCCTTACAGCGCATTGGCCAGCGGCAGGCTTTCCCGGAAGCCGGGAGAAATGTCGAAGCGTTTACAGGAGGACAGCTATGCCAAGCTGAAATATGACGGCATGGCGGCAGAGGACGAAAAAATCATTCTGCGGGTAGCGGAACTGGCAGAGAAGTACGGCGTGACCATGACGGAAATTTCTTTGGCTTGGCTTTTGACAAAGGTAACTTCTCCCGTGGCAGGAGCGACCAAGCTCCACCATGTGGAAGGGGCGGCCAAGGCTGCGCAGCTCAAGCTTACGGCGGAGGACGCAGCCTATCTGGAAGAGCTCTATGTGCCGCATCCGCTGGTGGGAGTCATGGCGCAAAATACGCAGAATGCAAAGAAGGATAATCAGGTGTGGATGAAGAATGCTCCTAAGAAATACTGATGCGGAGGAGGAACTTGGGATGGGCAGCCGTGAATATGAGCTGATTACGATGGATTGACCGGATGGTATCGGACAAATCTGGCAAGGATAGATGGCGCATGGCTTCGGCCGTGCGCCGATTTTTTCTTTTTGGGTACTTATTAGGAACTGGCAATAAATAAATTTTGGACGATTTGCTGACTTTGGAAACGGGAGACGGCCTCTTATGCGGTTTCCCCGGCGAAAGACAGCCTTTTCACCGGATTCATGGAAGTGCGATGCAGTTGCCACAGGACAATTCCTGCCGACAGTGCCCCGTATGCCAAACCGCCGAAGATCACATACTCTATCCCCATGTGGTCGATGAAGAGCCCACTGAAGGCTGTGCCGGACATGGTGCCGAGATTCGCCGAAGTGAGGAACAGCCCGTTGGCAAAATCCGGCGCTTCGGGGGCAGCCCGGGAAATCCAGAACTGGTTGATGTTGCCGTTGATGCCGCCCAAGAGCCCCCAGAGGACGGTCATCACGGCCATTACCGGCCATGCGCTCCCGCCGGTGAACAAAAGGAGATATACCGCTCCCAAGGCGAAGGGAAAGCACTTCACCGTAAGCTCGGCGCGATTGGTCAGGAGATTGCCCGCTATCATGCTGCCGAAAATATTGCACACGCCATAGACAAAAAGCATGATGCTGATCAAGGAAGGGGCAAGCCCCGTCACGCTGGCGAGATATTTTGCCAGATAATTGAACACGCCGAACACCGAGCCGTTCAAGAAAATCACGGCAAAGATGGATGCCCACACCATCGGCTTCTTGAGCACGCGAAGCTGGCTGCCGTAGGTCATGCGTTCTTTCACGGGCATTGAGGGCACCAGGAGCCATGTGGCCACAAACACCGCAAAAGTGACGGCGGCAAAGAAGGTCATGGAAGCGGCAAGCGAAATATGCTCCGCCAGAAAATTGCTGATGGGTACGCCTGCTACCATGCCGCCGGACACACCGATATTGATTTTGGCCACGGCTTTTGGCGCATTCTTTTCTCCGGCCAAGGCGGCTGCCACCGTAAAGGCCATGGAGCAGTAAACGGGATGAAAGAAAGCGGGCAGAATACGCACGGCCAGGAGCAAGTCGAAGTCATCGGTGAAAACGGCGATGGTATTGCACACCGTGAACAGTCCCAGCACGAAAAGCATGACGTGCTTACGATTAAACCGCGAGCAAAAGAGCGGCATGGTGGGACCGGCCACCGCCACGCATAGGGCAAACAGGCTGATGAGCAGCCCTGCCTCTACGATGCCTACGCCGTAGGTTTCCGATACATGGGGCAAAATGCCGATGATGCCCATTTCCGTGTTCAAGATACCGAATACGCCCACCATGAGAATATAGATGAGCAAAGACTTGCTTCCCATCATGACACACACCTCTCTGGTCAGTCGCCCCGCAGCTTTGAGAGTTGCGGGGCAATCTTGTTTTGCTGAGGCTATTATAACCGACGCGCAATAAAATTACCAATACTTAGTTTGTATGATTTATCATGCTTAAAAGGCAGATTATGTTGTAACTATTGACATTACATCAACGCTGTGCTATTCTTTAGATGTAATCGATGGGATTACATCTAAATTTTTTACGGGGGAATGGAACATGAAAAATTTCGACAAGATCAGCGTGGGCAACGAAGCAAGGACGGAACTGCATGAGTCTGCATCCAAACGAAGGAAAATTCCTTGGAGGGGTACACAAACATGGATGGCGTTGTGGAACAGTAAAACGTAAACAACAAAAGAATAGCGGTTCCTTAGGATCTGAACAGATCCTTATGCACTGCCCACTGCGGATTTGCTTCGTGGTGGGTCTGTGTTGCTTTCATGTGAAGGTGTCCGGTAAGATTTTGTGTAAGGGCGTAATGCGAAACATCGTTTCGCACGGATTTTTTTATGAAGCAACAAGGATTTTCCTGATTTGTAGCGAATGCATACCTTTGACTACAAAGTTATACTCACGAAGGAAAGGCTGTTTCTGTTTGTCACTGTCGTTTGTGGTATAGGCGTAGAAAAGAGGAGGATAGGGTCATGTCATTGCAGCTCGATACACTTTTGGAAAAGATCCTCAGCACGACGCAAACCGCTATCTTTTGGAAAGACAAAGATCGCCGCTTTTTGGGCGCAAACAAGGCTTTTTTGGACTATTACGGGTTCCCGTCCGTGGACAGCATCCTTGGAAAGACCGATGAGGAGATGGGCTGGCACGAGGAAAACGAGCCGTACAAAAACGATGAGATAAGTGTCCTGCAGACCGGCAAGTCCACGCGGCGCGTGCTGGGACGCTGCATGTGCCGTGGCGAGATGCGCGATATCGTGGCAAGCAAGAGCCCGATGTACGAGAACGGGGAGATCATCGGACTGGTCGGCACCTTCGAGGATGTGACGGAGGCGCTTGCCAGCCACCGGAAGATCAAGCAGCTCAATCGGCAGCTCCGCGTGGCGGCCAAAAAGGCGCAGGCCGCCGACAATGCAAAGACCGAGTTCCTCTCCAATGTGAGCCATGATATGCGCACACCGCTCAACGGCATCCTTGGTTTTGCGGAACTGGCGCTCCTTACGGACGACCCCGGGCTGCAGCGCTCCTATCTGGAAAAGATTGCCGCTTCGGGGCGGCTGCTCAGGAAGCTCATCGATGATACGCTGGAGCTTTCGCATATCGCCAGCGGGCAGACCGAAGCGCATGTCACGGATGTGGATGTGTCCGCTTTGCTGGGCGACCTGATTACGACCATCGAGCCGCTGGCGCATTCCAAACAGCTGGAGTTCCATGAGGACAATCAGCTGCAGGAGACGCACATGATCCGCACGGATCCCGTGCTTTTGAGCAAGATCCTGCTGAACCTGCTTTCCAATGCCGTGAAATTCACGCCCGCAGGAGGGAAGGTGGAGTTCCAGATCACCAGCCACGATGCCTATCGCCAGAATGGCATTGCGCATTACTGCTTTGTCGTGCGGGATAATGGCATCGGCATGAGCGAGGAGTTCCAGCGGAAGATGTACGAGCCCTTCACGCAGGAAATGGACAGCGCTATCCCCCTTTCCGAGGGAACCGGTCTGGGGCTTACCATCACACGGCAGGCGGTGGAGCTTCTGGGCGGAAATCTGAGCGTGGAAAGCCAGAAGGGGCATGGAACCTTTTTCACGCTGGAGCTGCCCCTGCGCGCAGCGGAACAGAAGGATACTTCGACGCCTGAGACGTATCTCTCGGCTCATGCCCTGCAGGATGCGAAGCTGCTCCTCTGCGAGGATAATCCGCTGAACCAGGAAATCGCGAAATCGCTGCTTGAGATGAACGGGATGCAGGTCGTTTGCGCCGCCGATGGCGAGGAAGGGCTGCGTACGGTGCAGGAATCCGATCTCTACGGGCTGGACCTCATTCTCATGGATATTCGTATGCCGGGGATGAACGGCCTGGTGGCTTCGAAGGCAATCCGGGCGCTGAACCGTCCGGATACGAAGAAAATCCCCATTGTGGCGCTCTCCGCCAATGCCTTTCAGGAAGATATCGCGGAATCCCGCGCGGCAGGCATGAACGCTCATCTGACCAAGCCCTTCCAGATTGAGCGGCTGCTTTCCTGCATCACGCCTCTGATCGAAAATTACCGCAGGGAAAAAGAATCCGTTCAATAAGAACAGCGTCCCGTTTCAAATCAAACGGGACGCTGCTTTTATTGCCTTGCGTTGTTACTCGCTTTTCTGGTCGATGGCGGCCATGGAGGCAACCTTGTCGTTGCTGTCGGTCTTGATGAGCAGGACGCCTTGGGTGTTGCGCCCGATGACCGAGATATCCGACACATTCGTGCGGATGACGATGCCTTCCGTTGTGATGAGGATGAGCTCCTGATCTTCATGCACGACCTTGATGCCGATGACCTTTCCGGTCTTTTCCGTGACCTTCATGTTGATGAGGCCCTTGCCGCCACGGGTCTGGGAGCGGTATTCGCTGGTGGGCGTGCGCTTTCCGTATCCTCCCTCCGTGACCGTCAGGAGTTCTGCATTGCGGCTCAGGACATCCATGCCGATGACCTCATCGCCCTCGCGCAGGCGGATCCCCCGCACGCCGCGGGCCACTCTGCCCATCGCGCGCACATCGTCCTCCGAGAAGGCGATGGAAATGCCCTCGCGCGTCGCCAGCATGAGATAGCTCTCGCCATCCGTGAATTTCACGCCGATGAGATCGTCGTCCTCATCGAGGTTCACGGCGATGAGCCCGCCTTTGCGCATGGAGCTGAACTCGGAAAGCTGCGTCTTCTTCACGATGCCCTTGCGGGTTGCCATGAAGAGATAGCGCTCCGGATCGAATTCCTTGACCTGGATGACCGCCGTGATCTTTTCGTCCTTGTCCAGCTGCAGGAGATTGATGATTGCCGTGCCCTTTGCCTGACGGTTGGACTCTGCAATCTCGTATGCCTTCAAGTAGTAGACGCGCCCGCGGCTTGTGAAGAACAGGATCGTATGATGGGTGGTGGTCACCAGCAGATTCTCCACGAAATCCGCTTCCTTCGTGCCCATGCCGGTCACGCCGCGCCCTCCGCGCTTCTGCTTGCGGTAGGTGTCGAGGGAAATGCGCTTGATATAGCCGCCGTGGGTGAGGGTGATGACCACATCCTCCTCCGCAATGAGATCCTCCACATCGATTTCCGAGGTATCCACCACGATCTGCGTGCGGCGCTCATCGCCGTACTTTTCCTTGACAGCGGTCAATTCCTCCTTGATGATCTGCAGGATGCGCATCTCATCGGCAAGAATCGCCTTGTATTCCTCGATGGCTTTCAAGGTTTCCTGATACTCTTCCTCGATTTTTTCGCGCTCCAGCCCTGTGAGGCGCTGCAGGCGGAGATCCAGGATGGCCTGTGCCTGCTTTTCCGACAACTTGAAGCTCGCCATGAGGGCATCGCGGGCAATATCCGCCGTGCGGCTCTCCCGGATGGTGGTGATCACGGCGTCGAGGTGGTCGAGGGCAATGGTCAGGCCTTCCAAGATATGCGCCCTTGCCTCGGCCTTCGCAAGCTCGTATTTCGTCCTGCGGGTGATGACATCCTCCTGGTGGATGATGTAGTAGTGAAGCACCTGCTTCAGATTCAGCACCTTCGGGCTGCCATCCACCAAGGCCAGCATGATCACGCCGAAGCTGTCCTGCAGCTGGGTATGCTTGTAGAGCTGGTTCAGGATCACGTTGGCGTTCGCGTCGCGCCGGAGGTCGATGACGATGCGCATGCCCGTGCGGTCCGATTCGTCGCGGAGGTCTGTGATGCCTTCGATGGATTTCTCGCGCACCAAATCCGCAATCTTTTCAATGAGACGAGCCTTGTTCACCTGGTACGGAAGCTCGGTGACGATGATGCGCGGCTTGCCGTTGGACAGCGTCTCGATGTGCGCAAGCGCCCGCATCTTGATGACGCCGCGTCCCGTCATGTATGCCTCGCGGATGCCGTTCGTGCCGAGGATCTGCCCTGCCGTCGGGAAATCCGGCCCCTTGATGGCCGTCATGAGCTCCTCGATGGTCGCATCGGGATTGTCGATGAGCATGAGCACGCCATCGATGACCTCGCGCATATTGTGCGGCGGGATGTTCGTCGCCATGCCCACTGCGATGCCCGAGGTCCCGTTCACCAGAAGCTGCGGGAACTTGGAGGGAAGCACAGAAGGCTCCTTCAGGGATTCATCGTAGTTCGGAACGAATTCCACGGTTTCCTTGTCGATGTCCTGGAGCATGAGCTCCGAGATTTTCGACATGCGAACCTCTGTATAACGCATGGCAGCCGCGGGATCGCCGTCCACGGAGCCGAAGTTTCCATGTCCGTCCGCGAGCATGTAGCGCATGGAGAAATCCTGCGCCATGCGCACGATTGCATCGTAGACCGAGCTGTCTCCATGGGGATGATATTTACCGAGAACCTCGCCCACGATACGGGCCGATTTCTTGTAGGGCTTGTTCGAGCCCATGCCGGCCTCCTGCATCGCGTAAAGGATACGCCGATGGACAGGCTTCAGACCATCGCGGACATCCGGCAGTGCGCGCGCCACAATGACGCTCATGGCATAGTCAATGTAGGAGTTCTTCATTTCGCTCCCCAGATTGACCGGCACCACCTTACCTTGACCAAAATCCACACTCTCACCTCATTTTTTCCTCAACCCGTATGAAACGGAAACACAGACCATTCTATCACAAAAGCCACGGTTTCACAACCGTGGCTTCAACTGTATTCGTTATATATCGCTCAAGACTTCGCTGTAGATGAATCCTTCCCGCACGCCGGAGTCACTGTAGACAATCGACGTGCTCGAAAAGCGCTTGGCCAGCACATCCGCGATGATGAGCCCCGGGATGAAGGTGTGCAGGCGGTCGGGAACCGTGCGCATGAGCAGGACGGTATCCTGCTGGGTCATCTCGCTGTCCCGCAGGAAGCGTCGAATGATGCTCGGTATGCGCTTTGTATCGATGCGCGTATTGCCGCGCCGGAGCCCGTACATGGAATTGTAAAGCGCCGTGGCGCCCTTGAACGTGCCGCCGATGCCGCAGATCTGGGCATGGGAAAGCGCCTGGAACTCCTGCACCGCCCCGATGGTTGCCTCTGCCTCGGCGCGCATGGCCCGGGCCTCTTCCAGCGAGGGGAAGATGGATGTCGCATACCTTGTATGGAAGCCCAAGGAGCCGATGGGGAGGCTTACTTTTTCCTTGATTTCGCGATTTTTGAAATGGACGATTTCCGTGCTTCCACCGCCGATGTCGATGAGCAGCCCTTCATCTTCCTCCAGATTGTGCGTCGCGCCGATAAAATCATAAATCGCTTCCTCGTCCCCGGAAATCACGCGGATGTTGATGCCGGTCCTGCGCGTGACCTCGCGTATAACGGCCTTGCTGTTGCGCGAGTTTCGGATGGCTGCGGTGGTAAATGCCACATATTCATGGATTTGGAGACATTGCAGGAATTTCTTGAACTCTTGGAGAATCTCTACCAGCTTGTCAATGCCGGCTTTCTGCAAGGTGTCATTTTTCACATAGGCTGCTAAACCAACGACATGCTTGCGCTTCATGATCATCTCCACGCGATCCCCTTCCAGCTCGTAAATCGCAAGCCTTACCGTATTGGAGCCGATGTCCATCATTGCATACAGCACGAAAATCCCCTCCCATTCCCCAACTTCCGAATGTGAGTAAGGATCTGTAAAGAAATAAATTTTAAGATAGGACGCAGGATAAATCTCCATAGGCTAGGCGGAGGAGGGAGTCATAGCGGTGCTATGTCGACTGGCTGATGTGCCGGTGGCACGTCAGCGAGAATTCTGAGCCAACGGCGAAGAATTGTCCGACCGACAACAACGCCTATGGAGATTTAGACAAGTCGAATCTAAAATTTACTTCTGAACAGATCCTAAGCAAAAGCGCAGCCGCGAGATGCAGCTGCGCTTCCGCGTGATGTCAGCGCTTCAACCCATGCCCCGTGATCGGAAGCACGACCCGATAGTTGTCCGGCTTTCCCGCCTGGAAATATGCCAGAGCGCCGGCCAGCACCGCTGCCGAGGTCATCTCGACATAAACGCCGCGGCTGGCCAGGTACTTCTTCGCCCGTACGATATCCGTATCCTCCACAGCCACTACGTCGCCATCGCTGTTCTTGATGGCCCGCACCATATCATGCAAACGCTTCGGCTTCTCGATGCGGATCGCGTCTGCGATGGTTGTGCGTTTCGGCTCCTCCGGCAGCCCATGGAACGCCTCATAGAGCGGATCGCATTTCTTGCTCTGGACCGCCACGAAATGCGGCATGCGCCCGATTTCCTCGAAGCCGTAATAGAGCCCCAGCAGAAGCGTTCCGTTTCCGACCGGAACGAATACATAGTCAGGGACGGTATTGCCAAGCTGGCGGTAGGTTTCATGGGCGATGGACTTCATGCCCTCGAAGAAGAGCGGGTTGTACACATGGGAAGCGTAGTAGGCATCCCCCAGATTCTGCTTGACCGCCGAGCACGCATTCATGCGCCCGTTCGGAACCTTTACGATCTTTGCGCCGTAGGCCTCGATCTGCTCGATTTTTTCCGATGAGGCATCGTCCGGCACATAGACCGTGCAGTCGATCTTCGCCGCTGCCGCATAGGCCGCAATCGATGCGCCCGCATTGCCGGCGGAATCCAGCATGATCTTGTCGATGCCCAGATGATGGATCTCGTTGATGAGCGTATAGGCGCCGCGATCCTTGAAGGAGCCGGTCGGCTGCATGCTCTCCATCTTCAGCAGGAAATCCAAGTTGCCGACACTGAACGGCAGCAGCGGCGTCTCATGCTCGCCGATCGTGATCTCATGCACAGGCTCATCCTTGCTGTCCTTGTGCAGGTGGAACATGCCCCCGCATTCGCACATGTAAGAGCGGCTGTTGAGCGGATACTGCTTCTTGCATTTCTCACAGTAAAAATACATACGAATCGTCCTCCTTTATTCCTGGTGATTCTGATTCTTGGTGATCCTGTCACTCATTGATATCTGTCTGTATATATTCGTCATATTCTTCCAATTTCCTCTTTGCTCCTTGGATGAAGCAAGAAATAAATTTTCGATTTCTGCAAATTTTTTCGTTTTTCCTCTTGCAAAAAGATGCCGAGTGTTGTATCATAGGTCGTGGGGAGACATATTGCATTTACGTGCAATATGAGGCAGAAGGTATAGAGGCGGCAAAAGCGAGGGCGTTCGGTAGCTCTCGCTTTTGTGTTTCTTTCATAGCATTCTTTTTTTAAATATGATACAATGATTTTCAAGAAGGTATCCGCTACAATTTCCAAGGAAGTGAACATGCATGGTCAATCAGGTTTATGCCCTTGTAGGCCCGTATGCTGCCGGCAAGACCACGATGATTTCTCAGCTGATTTCCATGGGCATCCACTATGTGCCTACCTATACGACGCGCAGGTACAGCAGTCATCAGCCTGCGAAGAAAGTCCTGTACCGCACCCTCAAGAAAGAGGCGTTCATGGAGCAGGATTTGATCGTGAAGACACCCTATCAGGGCGAATATTACGGCATAAAGAAGGATGAGCTGCTGACCTCCATCCATACGAGGAAGATCAGCTTGATTGTTCTGGATGCTGTGGGCATCAAGCAGCTGGACAAGCTTGTCCGGCAGAATCTCAGCACCATCTATCTCATGGTGGACTATGTGGCGCTGGTTGACCGCATGCTTCGCATGGGGCATTCCAATGATGAGATCAAATACTATCTGGAATACGCGGAGAGCAATAAGGAATTCGACAGCTGGAAGGTTACGGACTATGTGGTGAAGAATGTCGGCAGGCCTCAGGCTGCGCTGAACCAGATCCTTTCCATCATGGGGCTCACGATGCTGCTTCCGCCGAAGGAGTTCGATGCTCTTGCCAAAAAATGATAAACATGAAGGCCTGGCAGACACTGCGCTGCCAAGCTTTTTGTTTTGATTCACTGTCAATATTTGGTTCTTACTGCCGGGAGGGAAGAAAATGGCGGTACACGCACCGAGTGCACCGACGCCTCCGACACCGCCAACGGTCCCAAAGGTGACACTGGGGGAGGGCGGCTCCACCACGCAGACCAATGGGCCGCACCCGAAGCAGGTCATGGACGAGGAGGCACAGGCGAGGGCATCTGTGGCGCAGGGGAACGGCAAGCTTTCCAGGACAACGACGATTGCGCCGGAGGAGCAGCAGGAGCAAGCTCAAGAGGAAAAACAGCAGAACCCTGCTGCAAAGTCGCAGTCGGAACCGCAATCGAAACCGTCGGATACACAGCTCGAACAGGCGGCTGTTGCTCCGGGCATGTTGGAGAGTCTGACTCAGGAGCGAAAAACGGATTTGTCTGCACTTACGGCAGCGGAGGAGAGACCGCCATTGCAGACAGGCGGGCACGGAACGGCGTATTGGCTGTTCAGTGCGGCTGCTGTCATCATTATGCTTGTGGTAATCGTGCAGACACTCAGGAAGAAGAACGGGTCGCGTCCGGCACTTCCGAAAAAGACGATGGCGCCTGTGCAGGCTTCCGGGAAAACCGCGGAGGCGATCCTTCGGGCCATGGATGAGCAGGAGAAAGCTCCGTCCACTGCGGCTGCGCCTGTGGTGGCAAGGCAGTACCAATCGGAAGCAGAGCGGGCAGTGCGGAAAGCGCAGCAGGAAGCATCGAGGAAAAGGGCGCCTGCGGTGGTAAAAAGAGAGAAAAAGGATGAAGAGGTCAAGCACTTCGAGGTGAGGGTTTGACTTATGGACGTTTTGCTGTCTTTTGTACAAAATGTTTGAAAATTTGCGTGTAATCGCATATAATGGGAGAGAATATGTGCTGCAGGCAGACTGCAGTGCTTACTTTGGAGGGTTTGAACGATGCTGGATATGAAATTTGTCAGGGATCATCTGGATGATGTGCGGGAGATGCTGAAGAACCGCTGCAATCCTCTGGATCTTGGGGGTTTTGCAGAGATGGAGAAGCGCCGCCGTGAGATCCTGAATGAGGTGGAGCAGCTGAAGGGACAGAGGAACACGGTCTCGAAGCAGATCAGCGTCATGAAGAAGAACAAAGAGAATACGGATGATATCGTCAAGGAGATGCGCGAGGTCGGCGAGAAGATCAGCGCATTGGATGCAGACCTGAGAGATGTGGAGGAGAAGCTCAGGGACGTGCTGCTGCACATCCCGAATATGCCGAAGGCGGATGTTCCCATCGGAAAGGACGATACGGAGAATCCGGAGGTGCGCAGATGGGGCACGCCGAGGGAGTTTTCCTTTGAGCCGAAAGCGCATTGGGAGCTGGGCGAGAAGCTGGATATCCTGGACGCGGACCGTGCGGCGAAGGTCACGGGGGCGCGCTTTACTTTCTACAAGGGGCTTGGCGCAAGGCTGGAGCGTGCCTGCATCAATTTCATGATGGATCTCCATGCGACGAAGCATGGCTACACGGAGATGCTGGCTCCCTACATCGTGAATCGGGACAGCATGATCGGCACGGGGCAGCTTCCGAAGTTTGCGGAAGACATGTTCAAGCTGGATGGCATGGATTATTATCTGGTGCCGACGGCAGAGGTGCCGACGACGAATTACCATCGGGACGAAATCCTGTCGGCGGAGCAGCTGCCGGAGTACTACAGCTGCTATACGGCCTGCTTCCGTGCGGAGGCGGGCAGTGCGGGGCGCGATACGCGCGGCCTTATCCGTCAGCATCAGTTCAACAAGGTGGAGCTCATCAAATTCGTGACGCCGGAGACTTCGTGGGAGGAACTGGAGAGCATGGTGGATGCGGCTGAGGATGTGCTCCGTGTGCTGGAGATCCCGTATCATGTGGTGCAGCTTTGCACGGGCGATATGAGCTTTACCTCTGCGAAGACCTATGATATCGAGGTCTGGATGCCGAGCCAGGGCAAGTACCGCGAGATCTCGTCCTGCTCGAACTGCACGGACTATCAGGCGCGCCGCGCGAATATCAAGTTCCGCCGGGATGCGAAGTCCAAGCCGGA
>CALGGN010000328.1 GCA_937915915.1 uncultured Selenomonas sp.
GCTCGCCGAACCGGGCAACCGCCACCACATCGGACAGCGGGAGCACCACCTCCTCCGTCGGATCCTCCGTCCGGCAAACGACACTCTCCCCATCCAGCCGAAGAACCTGATAGATATCCTTCATATACCCCGTTTTCAGGGCAACGTATGCCCCCTCACGCACAGGAGCATCATAGAGAGGCGTCACCTCCGGCAGATGCTCCTCGAACACAAGCCCGAACTTCTTCTGGCGCAGGAGCCTCCCTGCCTCCTCCGTGAGCCTCTCGCGCAGCACAGGGTCGCTCACCTGTGCAATCAAATCCTGCAATTTCGCCATGTTGATGCTCCTTCAGCTTGCCACCCCTATGGAAAAACCAAGGGAGTGGCAAAAATATTATTTCATAATCGCTTCTAATTTATGTATTTCAGGCATCGCCTTTTTTAGTAAGAATTTCCATCTACATTGTGGCTATGCATCTTTGAAGGGATAGAATTTGAAAATGTCGATGAGAGAATTTCGGATTCATATTCACGATAATATTTTTCCATCCATTCCATACCGTAGGCCATACCGAAAGCATCCATCAAAACAGCGTTGTCTAAGTCACTCAATCCATATTTATGCATCATATCCATGAAATGTTGAGGGGAATCAATATGTAGAGCAGTTATAATCATTGCCGCATCCATCACATCTTGCTTTCTTCCGCTCTTGATTTTCATTCCGGCAATATATTCCAGCGGCGGAACAGCTACTGAAAGATGTGAAAATCTGTATACATCTTCGCAAATTTCCGATGGTGGAGATTCGTTTAGGTTCTGAACCGAATGGTTAAGCCATAGCTCATTACTAGAGTCAATTCCAAATGAATCTCCTACCTTTTTGATTAGCTGACGGATTTCAGGAGTTTCATCGTAGAACGCATCAATATCTTGCGTGAATCGCATTCCATGTAATTCCAAAACAAATCCGCCTACACAAGTAATTTTTAAGTGTATATTCCTTTTTTTAAGTTCGTCATTGAGTGACTGAAGCATTTCCTTGTGTTGCATCTTTCATCCTCCGCAACAGTTCAGGCCAGAAGGTTGGAGTCCATTTTTCATTCAGGCTTTTAACATATTGATATGTAGGTGTACCGATGGTCATAGCACGTTTCAGCGTGACCTTTTGGAAGCAGGAAAGTTCATCGCGTGACAGAAGCCAAGACAATTCTTCCTGCGTCAGGACAAAATCATTCTTCCCCTTAACGATTTTACGCAGATAGCGAAACCAATGTGCGGCATTGTCTCTGCTTGCAACCGCTCCATCCAAAAAGAATTGCACTGTTCCTCTATCAATGGACATGACATCCACCTCTATGTTTCATTTCTATCTGGCACAGCCTTGGACAGGAGACTCCCTTTCGGGCTTTTGGAATCGTTGACTAGATACTCGTTGTCCGTTTCCAAGCTCATCCAAATCGGGTATCTTTAATGTCTCCACTAGGTAGACGCAGATATTCCACGGGTACATACTTTGTGAGCCATATTCCGTTTATGGTCTGATAGAATGTATATCCATCCGCATTCATTTTTTTTGCAAAAACCTCATATATTACGGATTCGCATTTCGCCCAATCATGGCTTCGGATGTTCAAGGTCGCTTGCATGGAGAGTGCCAAGTGCCTTGGCAACTTCTTCGTCTGAATGGTATTCTAGGAGCCGTTTTTTCATGTAGTCCACGAATGCTTCTTCCTTGCTTTTCTGTGTGGGGATTTGAGATACACTTTTGATTGCAGCATCCAGATAGTTCAGGGAACCTCTATAAACCCTGTTTTTTCAGCGGTTTGTCCAAATTCGGTCAGATA
>CALGGN010000329.1 GCA_937915915.1 uncultured Selenomonas sp.
CCGCCGCTCCTTCCGCTTTGGCAAACGGATGTTTCCATCTTCCCACCGGAGAGCTTTTCCACAGCCTGCTCCGAAAGCGTCTCTCCCATCTCCCGACAGAACAACTGGCCTATGAATTCCACGAGGAGCTGGCCCTGCAAATCCTGCAAGGCTGCCAAAGATCGAGCGAGCTGACAGGACTTCGGACCATTGCCTTAAGCGGCGGCGTCTTCCAAAACACGCTGCTTCTGCGGCTCACCTGCGACCTGCTCAAGGCATCCGGTTTCCGATGCCTGCATCACCATCTGATTCCCGCCAATGACGGGGGCATCGCCCTCGGCCAAGCCGTCGCTGCCATGTACGCGGTGCAATCCTGAACAATCCTATCCAAGATGATCCATCGTTTCCAGGAGCGGCAATACGATGGACAGCACGAATACCATCACGACGCCGCCCAGAAGGAGCAGCATGGCAGGTTCCACGATTGCCTGCAGACGCTGTGAGAGATTTTCGGATGTCAGTGAACAGTATTCTGCGCATTTTTCCAGCATTTCCTCCAGCCGCCCCGTGCTTTCTCCCGCCGAAATAAGCTCCAGCAGCATCGGAGGAAAGACGGGGCAGCTTTCCAAGAACTGCGCCAGCGGATAACCATGGATCACGCTTTCCCGCCAACGAACCAGCACCTGCTGCAAATAGCGGTTATTCGTCACGGAACGCACCATCTCCATGGCGGCATCGATCCGAAGTCCCCCTTCCAGCAAAATGCCCAATGTACCCAAGATCTGCATCCATGCTGTCTGTTGTTTGAGCTCTCCCCAAAATGGGATTCTCAGCAGCCAGTAATCTGCCCGTATGCGAAAACGCTCTTGCAGATAGCATCGGATGCCTGCCGCCAGCAAGACAAAAAAAGCTGTAGCCACCAAGATGCTGTAATCCCCTGCGAAGCTGCCAAGTCCCAAAAGCATGCGTGTCGGAAGCGGCAGTTCTGCCCGCATATCCTCGAACATCTCCGCAAAGGACGGCAGGATGAAGACAATCAAAAAGGCAATCGCCACCAGGGAAAAGCCGCCCAGCAGCATGGGATAGAGAAGCGCCGTTCCCATCTTCTGCTGTGCGGCATATTCTTTTTCCAGAAAATCTGCCAACCGCCTGAAAATTTCCGACAAATTCCCGCTTTCCTGCCCGGCCGCCGCCAGATGGACCGTCGTCGCCGAGAACACCTCCGGATGCTTCCCCATGGCTTCCGAAAGGCTCTTCCCAAGCGCCGTGTCATGGGCAAGCGCCTGCATCAGCTTTTGATATTCCCTGTCCCCTTTCTGTCTTGCCAGCATGGACAAGATCGCATTCACCGGCTGCTCATCCAGCATGACGGAAAGCTGCCTGCAAAAGAATGCCGCATATTTCTGATTCCCCTGCCTCTGCAGGAAAGTTTTCCAATCCTGCCGCTTTTCCTTTTTTTTCAAATGAACGGCAAAAACATGCTGCGCCCGCAAAATCTGTGCCGCCTCCTGCAGATTCTCGGCTTCCAGCCCGCCCTCATGCATCTCTCCCGCCATATTGCGCGCCGCATAGCAAAAAGTTCCCATGACATCCTCCCATCATCGCAAACTTACCGGACACCTTCGGTGTCCACACGCCCTTGTTCGCTAAAATTTCATAGTAAAAACAGTTCCATCTGAGCCTTGGTTATCATCCCTTGGTCATACCTCTCTTGAAGCGCTGCCTCCATCGTGTACATCCCCTGTGCTTGTCCGCTCATCATAACATTCCGGAGCTGCGCGTATTTTCCCTGCCGGATGAGGTTGCGCGAGGCGGGAGTCGCGAGCAGAACCTCGCTGACACTCACCCGTCCGCCGTCTGCGGATGGAACGAGCTGTTGGGAGATGATACCTTGAAACACACCAGCAAACATGTCCCGCACGGCATCCCTCTGCCCTGCGGGAAACATTCCCTCCACACGCATCGCAGTTTCCGCTGCGCCGTTCGTATGCAGCGTCCCCAGCACAAACACGCCGGTGGAAGCCGCCTCCATCGCGGTCTGCATGGTTTCCGCATCCCGTATCTCCCCCACCAGCAATACATCCGGCATCTCCCGCAAAGCGCTGCGGAGCGCCTTCGGAAACGAAAGAAAATCCCTGCCAAGCTCCCGCTGGCTGATAAAGCAATGCGCCGAACGATGCTCAAACTCCAAGGGATCTTCCAGTGTAAGGACATGACCGGGCCGCCTCGCATTCATCTCTTCCAGAAAAGCCGCCAATGTGGTCGATTTCCCGCAGCCTGTCCTTCCGGTAATGAGCAGCATGCCCTGTACGGAAAACAACAACCCGGAAAGCGCCTGCGGTGCGCCCAGTTCCGCTAAAGACGGAATCCTTTCCGGAATCAGGCGGAGCGCCACGGCAGGCCGATTTCTTTGAACATAGGCGTTTCCGCGGAATCTCCTGCCGAATACCTCCCATGAAAAATCCGCTTCCTTTTCTTCCTGCCAATGCCTGTACTGAAACTCAGTGAGCATTTCTCTTAAAAAGAGATCCATCTGCTGCAGATCCGGGATGTCATGTTCCTGCGGCTGCAGCCTGCCATCCTTCCGAAAGAAAATCCTCTGCCCGGCGGTCAGATGTACGTCAGAAACCTCCTGCGCAATAGCGAGCTGTGCAATCCCCTGCAGTTCAGTCCCCGCCATAAAGCGCCCTCCTGACTTCCCCTATGGTCGTCAATCCCTGCAGCACTTTCTGAACCCCATCCTGCTGCATGGAAACAAGCCCCGCCTCCTCCGCCGCTCTCCGCAGGGCATCCGGTTCTTTTGGGCGGAGCAGCCGCGCGCGAAGCACATCCTTCATTTCCAGTATCTCATGGATGGCCATCCTGCCTCGAAGTCCCGTGCCGTGACACTCTGGGCATCCTCGGCCCCGATACAGCCGCAGTCCGGGATGATAATGCCTTCCCAAGAGTGCCGCTTCCTCCGAACCTGCCTGCACCTCATAGGATTCCCTGCAAACAGGGCAGATACATCGAACCAGCCGCTGCGCCACGATGCCCGTCAAGGTCGCCGCCAAAAGATAGGGTTGGATGCCCATCTCAAGCAGTCGGAAAAGCGCACTGCAACTGTCCCTCGCATGCAAGGTCGTCAGCAGCAGATGTCCCGTCAGCGCCGCGCGCACCGCGATCTGCGCTGTTTCCGTATCCCTTGCCTCTCCCACCATGATGCAGTTCGCGTCCATGCGCAGCATCGCACGAAGTCCCTTGGCAAAATCCAAACCGATTTTTTCATTCATTTCCATCTGATTGATGCCGTCAACCAGCTGTTCCACGGGATCCTCCAAGGTGACGATATTGCGCTCCGCTGTGTTCAGTTCCTGCAAAGCCGCATACAGGGAAGTCGTCTTGCCGGAATTCATCGGCCCCGTAAGAATCAACATACCGGAAGGCGCATGCACCATCCTTTGGAAGATCTTTGCGTTCTGCTCCGACATCCCCAGTTCCCCCATGCGCCTCAACTGGCCGCTGCCATTCATGATGCGAAGCACGATGGATTCCCCGTGGCTGATAGGCATGCTTGCCACACGCAGATCTACTTTCCTGCCGTCCAAAAGATAAACAATATGTCCGTCCAACGGTTTTCTGTGTTCTGAAGTATCCATGCCCGCCATGATCTTAAGACGCGACACCAATAACGGATGCAGCTTGATTGGCATTGCCCCGTGCAATTCCCGCAATACGCCGTCCACACGATAGCGGAAGCGCAATTCTTTCTTTTGAGGCTCGATGTGCAGATCGCTTGCCCCCGTGCGGATCGCATGCTCCAGCAATTCATTCGTCAACCGCACGATTGGCGCCTGTTCCCTGCGTTCTGCCCCATGCTCCCGCACCATCATGACACGATCCTGCACATCGTGCAGGGCCTGATGCGCCAGCCGCTTTAAATGATTCTCCCATGCATTTTCCTGTTCCAATCCCATCACCTCCTTTTGTTTATTCTACATGTACATTTGTATTTCCTCTTCGGAAATGCAAAAATATGGTATAAATGTTCTTTTAAAGGAGACATTGTATTCTGCATGAACCATGATACGGAGCAAAAAATAAGGGAGCGCATTTGCACCCCCAAATCTGACATTCAATCGATTAACATAACGGATTCAAAAATATTATCGGAATCACGAAAAAGCAATCTCCATCATCGTCTTGCGCGGGATAAAGCCTTGCTTTTTATAAAAATTTTCGGCTCTATTGTTGCCCGCCCATACGTTTAGCGTGATACAGTCAAAATGATTTGTAATGGCGAATTTTTTTACATATCCAAAAAGCTCTTTCGCCACGCCTTTCCCCCTATAATTTTCATTGACGCAGAGATCGTCTATATACAGCTCCTTTTTTGCGTAGGTGTTGTTCGTCGCGGGATTGTCCTTTATTTCGCAGAAGCAATATCCCGCCGCTTTTCCGTCAAGATCCGCGATGGGGGTCGTGATGATCGTGGCGTCCTTGTTGTAGGCGCGCAGCAGCTCGATGCACTCCTCGATCTTTTCCTGGCTGACCTTGTCTGTCCTGGTAAGAATGATCGTCCCTGCATATGCGATCTGGTTATTGAAAAACTCTCCGAAATTCTTGAGATACACTTTGCACTTGGAAGCGTCCACGACCGCGACCGCGCTGTTCAGGTGCATCTGCGTGTGCTCGGAGGCATCGTTGATGGCACGCATGACATCCGAGAGCTTTCCGACGCCCGAAGGCTCGATCAGAATGCGCTCCGGCGCATATGTTTCCATCACTTCTTTGAGGGAAGTACCGAAATCGCCGACGAGCGAGCAGCAGATGCATCCCGCGTTCATTTCGCGGATCTCAATGCCGGATTCCTTCAGGAAGCCGCCGTCGATGCCGATCTGCCCGAATTCGTTTTCGATCAGGACGACCTTGGTGCCCGCCAGCGCTTCCTTGAGCAGTTTTTTAATCAGAGTGGTCTTTCCGGCACCCAGAAAACCGGATACGATATCTATTTTCGTCATGTGTCTCCTTTCTGCACCGCCCGAAGGGCGGTGCCCCGAGGAGAAATCGCGAAGGCGATTTCTCCGATGGGATCAAACAGCCGATGCCCGCATCGGCTTTCACATGGAAAAACACCGCATCAGCGTGTTTTTCCATGTTGTCTCCTTTCTGCACCGCCCAAAGGGCGGTGCCCCGTCTCCACAGGGTATGATACTACGCATCGCTCCGCTGCTGCGCAGCTCTCGCGCTGCTACAAAAATTCGCAAATCGGCCCGCTCCTGGTGGTCGCGTGCCTTTTTTGCTCATTTTTGTTCGCCCGTCAAGGTGATCCGAATGGGCTTGTGCAAGCACGCCCATTCGGACACTTTTCCGGGCTTGTATCATACAAAACAAGCAGGGCTGTAAGCCGGGTTCTGTCTTGGATGATCATCTATCTTGGACTGCCGTTGCCGACAGCCTCCAGCGACCCACCTGAGAACGGGCCGGGCAAGCCCATAGTCCTCGTTTCGGTCTTGCTTCGGATGGGGTTTACATGGCTCCCCGGGTTACCTCGGGGACGGTAGTCTCTTGCACTACCTTTCCACCCTTACCAGGCAAAGCCTGGCGGTATATTTCTGTTGCACTAGCCTTGGAGTCACCTCCACCGGACGTTATCCGGCATCCTGCCCTGTGAAGCCCGGACTTTCCTCGAC
>CALGGN010000330.1 GCA_937915915.1 uncultured Selenomonas sp.
ATTCGGTCAACCGATCATGCCGCCGTTGACGGAAATGATCTGTCCGGTGATGTAGTCCGCATCTGGTCCGGCAAGAAACGCCACGCATTTGGCGATGTCCTCCGCCGTGCCGAAGCGCTTGAGCGGAATCGTATCCATGTACGCCTTCTTCACGTCGTCCGGCAGAATGTCCGTCATCTTCGACTGGATGAATCCCGGCGCGACGGCATTGGCCGTGATGCCCCGGCTCGCCAGCTCCCGCGCGATCGTCTTCGTGAACCCGATGACGCCTGCCTTCGCCGCGGCATAATTCGTCTGGCCGGCATTGCCGTTCACGCCGACCACGGATGTCATATTCACGATGCGCCCGCTGCGCTTTTTCATCATGAGCTTGGATACCACCTTCGTGCAGTAAAACACGCCCTTCAGATTCGTATCCAGCACTGCATCGAAATCCTCATCTTTCATCCGCACCAAAAGCCCGTCACGGGTGATTCCCGCATTGTTCACAAGGACATCGATCCCGCCGAAAGCCTCCACGACCTTTGCAACCATTTCCTCCACAGCAGCCGCATCCGCCACATTCGCCTGAACCAGCAGTGCTTCGCCGCCGGCAGCCTCGATTTCCGCCTTGACCGCCTCCGCCTTTTCCGTATTGCCCGCAAAGTTAATGGCAACCTTCGCGCCCTCAGCGGCAAGACGAATGGCTATCGCGCGCCCAATGCCGCGGGATGCTCCCGTAACCAGCGCGACCTTACCATCTAAGAGCATATTATCGAACCTCCTTGAAATAGTCAAGCACTTTTTGCAAAGTCTCAAGATTTTCCACGTTCATGCTCGTGAGCTTGCGGTCAATGCGCTTGTTGAATCCGCAGAGTGTCTTTCCCGGGCCTGCCTCCACAAAGGTGTCCGCGCCAAATTCCGCCATCGTCTTCACACAGTCGATCCACAGCACAGGATGATCTGCCTGCGCCACAAGATTCGCCTTGATATCCGCGGCTTTCGTTTCCAGCTTTCCGTTATAATTTGCCACCACGGGGAACGCCGCATCCCGCAGCGTGATCTTGTCCAGCTCCGCCGCAAGCTTCTCCGCTGCGGGCTTCATGAGAGTGCTGTGGAACGGCGCACTGACCGGAAGGATCACAGCCTTCTTCGCGCCTGCCGCCTGCAATGCCTCGACAGCCTTCTCCACGCCTTGCGTCGTACCCGCAATGACCGTCTGTCCCGGGCAGTTGAAGTTCACGGCCTGCACCGCGCCCGCTTCTGCAGAAGCCTTTTCGCAGGCATCCGCGATCACAGCGTCCTCAAGGCCGATGATGGCCGCCATGCCGCCTTCTCCTACCGGCACAGCCTCCTGCATGAACTGTCCCCGCTTGTGCACCAAGAGAACCGCATCCTGGAAATCCATGACGCCGGCAGCCACCAGAGCCGAGTACTCGCCCAGACTGTGCCCGCCTGCCACCTCCGGCTGGATTCCATGCTCCTTCAGGATCTCATTTGCGATGACGCTCATGGTAAGAATCGCCGGCTGGGTATTCGCAGTAAGCTTCAAATCCTCCGCAGGCCCCTCGAAGCACATCTTCTGAATCGAATATCCGAGCGCCTCATCAGCCTCCTTGAACAGCTTTTCCGCGACCTCATAC
The DNA here is from genome assembly GCA_937915915.1 of uncultured Selenomonas sp. Classification (GTDB taxonomy): domain Bacteria; phylum Bacillota; class Negativicutes; order Selenomonadales; family Selenomonadaceae; genus UBA9786. Next base: position 1,623 of record CALGGN010000330.1, read on the forward strand.
TGCCCGCAAAAATCCTTGCCCATGCCAACAGCCTGAGCTCCCTGCCCGGGAAATACGAACGCCAGTTTCCCCATCTCAGCACCTCATTTTCTTTTGATTGTTCTCCGAAAACTCAATAGTTCGCCTGCAGACGCTCCACCGCTGCAGGAAGCCCCTTCACGATATCCTCAATGATTTGCTTCACGGGCTTGATATCCTCCAGCATGCCGGAAATCTGCCCAATCATGACCGAGCCGTTCTCCACATCGCCTTCATGTGTCGCACGGTGCAGGCTGCCCACGCCAAGTTTTTCCAGCTCCTCCGCCGGCGCTCCTGCGGCCTCCATCTCCAGATAGGTGCGGGTAAGCTTATTGGCAAGCACGCGCGCGGGATGCCCAAGTGTGCGTCCCGTCACGACGGTGGAGCGGTCCTTCGCCTTCATGACCATGTTCTTGTAATTCTCATGTGCAATGCACTCCTCGGACATGACGAACCGGGAGCCCATCTGCACTGCGTGCGCCCCCAGCGCAAACGCCGCCGCCATGCCGCGGGAATCCGCGATGCCGCCCGCTGCGATGACCGGGACATCCACTGCGTCCACCACCTGCGGAACCAGCGGCAGCGTCGCAATCTCACCAATATGTCCGCCGCTCTCCGTCCCCTCCGCAATGACCGCATCCGCGCCGATGCGCACCAGACGCTTCGCGAGAGCCACCGAAGCCACAACAGGGATCACCTTGCTGCCGATTTCCTTCAATGCGGGCAGATACTCCCCGGGATTGCCGGCTCCGGTCGTGACAACCGGCACCTTCTCATCCACGACAACTTCCATGACCTCTTTCACGAACGGGGACATGAGCATGACATTCACGCCAAAGGGCTTATCCGTCCAGCCCTTGCACTTCCGGATTTCCGCACGCAAAACATCAGGCGGCATATGTCCCGCGCCGATGAGCCCCAGTCCCCCTGCGTTGGAAACAGCGGAAGCCAGTTCTGCCGTGCCGATCCATGCCATGCCGCCCTGAAAGATTGGATACTTTATGTTGAGCATCTTGCAGATCACATTGTTTTCAAACATTCGAATGAATCCTCCTTACTTGGGAACCTAAACTCCCCCGTCATTTCATCATACAGGATAATATAGATAAATACCGGTATCATTTCTTTTCACTGTCATGCGAGCCTATCTCCTCCTTTGCCAGCGTATCACGGATATGCGCGAGCACATTGCCCTTGACATATTCGTTTGCCACGCCGATGGCGCTGCAGATCGCTTTTGCGTTGGACGAGCCGTGGCTGATAATGCAACAGCCATTGACGCCCAGGAGCGGCGCCCCGCCATACTCAGAAGCATCGAGTCTCTTTCCCAGCTTCTTCAGCGTCGGCATGAGCAGAAAAGCTCCACATTTTGCAAGAAGCCCTCCATCCTTGATGGCTTCCTTGATCAGTTTCAAAATGGTTTTTGCCAGCCCCTCTGCAAATTTTAACACAACATTGCCAACAAATCCATCACAAATTACGACATCGATATGCCCTTTTGGGATATCACGTCCCTCCGCATTGCCGACAAAGTTGATGAAATGCAGCTTCTGCAAGAGCTGGTAGGTTTCCTTCGCCTGTTCGTTCCCCTTGGTTTCTTCTTCTCCGATATTGAGAAGGCCGACTTTCGGGCTTTTCTTTCCATATACATATTCCGCATAAATGGATCCCATGACACCGCTCTGCACCAGATGCTCCGGGCGGCTGTCCACATTCGCGCCGGAATCCAGAAGAAGCGTCACACCATGCAGTGTCGGAAGCGGTGTCGCAATCGCCGGACGTCCTACACCGCGAATGCGCTTCAGGATGAGCTGCGCTGCCGTCACCGCCGCGCCTGTGCTCCCCGCTGAGAGCACCGCATCGCATTCGCCCTCCTTCACAAGGCGCGTAGCCACCACCACGGAGGAATCCTTTTTTGTGCGCACAGCGTCCGCCGGATGCTCATCCATGCCAATGACCTCCGAGGCGTGATGGATGGTGATGCCGAGCTGCTCCCAGTCCTTTTCATGCTTCAGTACGGCACGTATCTTCTCCTCGTCGCCCACCAGCACGATTTCACATTCGTACCTCCTTGCAGCGCGCACCGCGCCAAAGACAATTTGTTCCGGTGCAAAGTCGCCGCCCATAGCATCGACTGCGATTTTCACAGAATTCCTCCTTATACCCGCGTCCGGAAAATTCGCTAAAACGCGACTACTTCCGGACGCTCGATATGGCTTCCCACGCAACCATGATAAACTTCGCGCGGAAGACCTCCTCGCGATCATTGCGGGTTTTTACCCACACAAAGTATTTATTTCCCCTCACATGGATGATCTCGGCTTTGGCCACCAGCTTCTCTCCCATGTGTACGGGAACCTTGTACTTCACATTCGCCACGCCGGTCACAGCCATAGGCACATCAATGACAGCCGAGGCAAGGGAATTTGCCTGAGAGAACATATAATGTCCCTTTGCGATCTGTGACTTGGCGTAGACCATGTCCTCCGTGATGCGCATGAGCGAAATGCCCGAATGCCCCGGCTCCAGATCAATGAGCTCCCCTACGACCTCTTCCTTTCGCTCCACCGATTTCAGCTTGTCCTGTGCGCTTTCCGCCATTCTGCGGATGCGCTCGCGAAGCTCCGGTATCCCAAGTTCCAAGCGATCCAGACGGATGGTCTGCACACTGACCTGCAACACCCGAGCAAGCTCCTCATCTGTCAAAAAGGGCTTTTCATGAACCTGATCCAGCAAGATCTGCTGCCGTTGCTGTTTTTTGACCCGCGGCATTCACATCACCCTTTTTAGTACCTGCTACTACGACCAATGACAGGATTCATTATAGCGGCTTTCCACATAAAAAGCAAGCGCATAATGAAGCGCATAATGAACCCCATTGCACACAAAATGAGCAGGACAACGTCCTGCTCACGAGCCGCAGGCCAAGACCCGGCAAATCTGCACGGATCTTATTCTGCAGCGGCTACAACTTCCCTGCCATCATAATAGCCACATTCCGGGCATACATGATGCGGCATTTTCGGCTCATGGCACTGCGGGCAAGCAACAAAGCCCGGCGCCTCCAGCTTCCAATTGGCACGGCGCTTGTCGCGGCGAGCCTTGGACATCTTGCGCTTAGGTACTGCCATCGCGGATACACCTCCTTAAATCCGGGAATCCTCTTCATTTCAGATTTTTGAACTGCTGCAATGCCGCAAGCCTCGGATCTGGCACAAAAGAATCGCAACCGCATTCCCTCTCATTGCGATTGGCGCCGCAAACGGGACAAAGCCCCTTGCAATCGGACTTGCAGATATTGCTGAGCGGCTGTGCCGCAAGTAATGTATCTCGAATCATGTCCGTGATGTCGATCACATCTCCATCGAAACAGTTTATACTGTCATCCTCTGCCCCATCCGCAGTCTCGCAATACTCTTCCGAGAACTCGCAGACCTGTTCCGCCACGGAGGGCGTGAGGCAACGGTCACAGATAAAATCCTTCCTGCAGGTAATCCGCCCGCTGACGCGATAGGCCGCCCCTGTGGCAACAACGCTTCCCTGAACAACGATATCCTTCAGCTCCGCATGCTCCAACACAGCGCCTATGTCTTCGGCCTCGACAGAAAACCTGAACGGGATTTCCCTCCCGTTTCCGTTCCTTGCTTCAGCAATATTCACTTTCATCATCCAGCATCAACCTCAACTCATTATAGCGACAGGTTCATGGTTTGTCAAGCAAATTGCCGATAGAGCAAGAAACTCCATGTCCTCAGTATCTTCCCCTGTCATGCTTCATTTTGCTGACTGGTATATTTGCCACCAGCGCCACGGAATCGTCATCGTTTGCCAAGGAAATTTCCATGTCTTGCTTGTTGATCTCCATATAATTGGAAATCACGCGGATGATATCATCCCGCAGCTGGTCCATAATCTCCGGCGATACATTGGCCCGGTCATGGATCAGGACTACCTTCAAGCGGTCACGGGCGATTTCCTTGGAAGATTTCTCATTCTTGCCGAAAATTTTCATAAGTGCCTCCAGCATCTGTGCAGCCCCCTTACCTTCCGAATACTCGCTTCAGCTTCGCAAAGAAACCTTCCTTTGGGAATTCCATAAAAGGAATCTGTTCACCGCAGATACGTCCCACAATATTGCGGTACGCCCGACCCGCATGGGAGTTTTCCATCGTGATGACCGGTTCGCCGCGGTTGGTCGAGGTGACCACCAGCTCATCATCCGGCACCTGCCCGATGCACTCAATCGAGAGGATATCGTTGATATCGCCCATATCCAGCATATCGCCCTTTTCCACCATCTGCGGGCGGATACGGTTGACCACCAGCTTGATATTCTCCTTGTCCGCACGTCCAAGCTCGCCGATGATCTTGTCGGCGTCACGCACTGCGGAGATTTCGGGCATCGTCACCACAATGGCACAGTCCGCTGCGGCGATTGCCGTCTGGAATCCTTGCTCGATCCCTGCCGGGCAGTCAATGAGAATGTAGTCGTATTCCTTTCTGAGCTCTTCGCACAGCTGCACCAGCTGCTCAGGATTCACCGCGCTCTTGTCCTTGACCTGAGAGGTCGGAAGGAGGAACAGTGTCTCGAATTTTTTATGGCGCACCAGCGCTTTCTTGTACGCCACGCGCCCCGAGATCACATCCACTAGATCGTACATGATACGATTCTCCAGCCCCAAAAGCAGATCCAGATTCCGAAGCCCCGTGTCCGTGTCTACCAATACCACTTTATTCCCACGCATGGCAAGACCCACGCCCAGATTTGCCGTCGTTGTCGTCTTGCCCACGCCGCCTTTTCCCGATGTAACTACGATAACCTCGCTCATTCGTTTTATCCTACCTTTCTATCGGCTC
>CALGGN010000331.1 GCA_937915915.1 uncultured Selenomonas sp.
CACGACGCTCTTCCGATCTAAAAATCTCATCAACTCAAACTTATAATTTTGATAATACTCATCCTGATAATACCGCTTCCCATCCCATTTGATTTTCTCTCTGCTCACGCCACGCTTCACCAGCATCTCCGTGACTTCCTCAGCCACATATTCATCATGGATGGAAATCAAAATGGAATCGTAGTCAAATCTATCCAGTATATCCAAATGTGCCACAGGCATAGGCAAATGAATCAGGTTATCGGCATTACGATCCATGATGGCCAGGATTTTCACATAAGGTTGCTGTGTGGCTTCGCGATAGAACTCCCTGCCTATGTCACCGGCACCATAGATAATCACCCGCTCGCCTTCATGGAAAAGATGGAACGGGAAGTGGTGGCGATGGGAAAACAACAATTTCTCCTCCAACTTTTGCAAGCATGAATTTTGATCCGGAGCGCATTCAAGCATGACCGCTATTCGACCTTGGAAAGCCTGCAGCTCCTGCACTTTTTCCAGCACTTTCAGATAGGACCGGGATTTCAGCCCCAGGCTCTCAATCAGCGGCCAGTAAAAACTGCGATAAAAATGCTCATGATAGTAAACCTCATAATCGCACTTGATTTTCTCCTGCGGAACTCCCAAATTTCTTAAAGTACGCCTTATGGATGCCACTATCTTTTTGCGATTCACCGCTATCAAAACAGAATCATATTCCATGTCTCTTATGGATTCAGGCACCTCGGCCTTAAAATCAGTTATTTCTTCAGCCCTTGCATCCAGTACGGCCACAATTTCCACATAACCTTCGTCCATCGCCTGGCTGTAAAACTTCCGGCCTATATCTCCAGCACCGTAAATAACTACTCGCTCGCCCCGCTGAAACAAATGGTAGGGGAAAAGATGGTCAAGGCTTACCTCAAGCCCTAACTTCGAGTCTTTTTCAGTAATAGCAGCCCTCTTCTCTTTTGTCCTTTGGGATCTTTTTTTTTCTACAGTCTTCATTCGTCAAACTTCCCCTTTATCCAGGACTTAAAAATCGCCCTGTACTCCCCGACGATTTTATCATAAGCGAAATCCTTCAGCCGTTTTTCCTGCTCCAGCACAATCTGCCTCCTCCTTTGGGGTGCTTCCATCAATTCGTGCATAAGGACTGCTACCTTCTCAGGCCGCTTGTCCTTTATCAGCACCCCCGACACCCCCATGGTCTCGGGAACAGCGGCTGCATCAAAGCCCAGGAATGGAACTTTCATTTTCATGGCTTCCAATACTGGCACACAGAACCCCTCATGCTCAGAAAGGCAGAGGAAAAGGTCAGCCAGCCTATAGTAGGCAAGGATATGGCTAAAGGGAATATGTCCTGGGAGGATAATATCTTCCTCAAAACCAGACTCCCTTGCGCACTCCTCTACATAGGCGGCATAGCCCCTTTCAGCGAAACTCCCCACCAGGAAAAGCCTGGCATTTTCATCATACTCTTCCTTGTACCTTGCAAAGCAATCGATGATATCATGCTGGCACTTATTCGGTGCCAGACGACCCACAAACAGGATATTCGTACGGTCATCATCATACCTTGCCAACACCTCCCTATCCGCTTCCTCCTCAAAATCGCTGAAGTCAATCAGCAGAGGCTGGGTGCGAATAGGAAGACGCGCTCCCAGTGTTTCAAGGTGAAGTTGACTGAATTTTGAATCGGAAAGGCAATAGTGGAACTTATTTACGTTATCCACAAGTTGGCTGATGCCATGCTCCACGAGTTGGCAAGTCTTTAAATCATAGGGACGGAAAAATTCACTGGGAGTTATATTGTGGTAAATCATTATCTTACGACAAGATTGTTTATCCAAAATCGATGATAAATATTCCCAGCCAGTAGAAAAATGATAAATCAAGATATCCTTTTTCTCCAAGTCAGGCAATTCCCTAAAATTTTGCACCTCAGCTTTAGTTCGTACCCTTTTGTCTATATTCTCTGCATAAATGCCAGTTTCTACGCCCATCTCCTTCAGAAACCCATGAAAGGCAATCGTCTCATTGCCTATGGCATCTCCATAAGATACAGTGGGCAGCAACTGAACGATCCTCATTTCTCTGCCTCCTTAAAACAAGCCTCCAGCATTTCTTTTGCCGTATCCTGCCAGGTATATAAGTGCAAATCCTTCTGCTTTGGTGCACCATCATCCAAATAACGTTCCATAATCTTTGCCAAGGACCTTTCATCTCCCACCGGAAAGTAATCTGCTATCCCCTCTGTAACCTCTCTAAATACAGGGATATCCGTGCAAATAATAGGGAGACGATAGTAACCTGCCTCTATCAATGGCAGGCCAAAACCCTCTGTGATACTGGCTTGTATAAGAGCAAATGCATGATGATACGCATATTGCAGTTCCCCATCAGAAGCATCACTAAGCCAAAGCACCCTCTCAGCATCCTTATTCACTTCTTCTATCTTTTTCTTCACTTCATCATTGCCCCAGCCTTCGTGACCAATGATGAGGATTTTTGCCTCCGAATCATAGTGAAGCAATTCCAGCGCCCTTAATGCTGTTAGATGATCTTTCCTAACCTCTAGTGTACCGACCATTAAGAAGATCTTTCCCTGAGACAGAAATTTATCCAGTTTTGGCCTGATATCGCCTCTTTCCTCTTTTGGAAGCTGAAATCCAAAATGCATACATCCAAAGTCTAAAGAACGAGCAATCTTGACCTCATTCTGATAAGACTTTACATCAGATATTGTAGCCAAGCTATTGCCAATAATCCCATCCGCCAAATGGAGTGATAGCTCTGTCCAGGCACGGAAGTTGCCAGGATCAAACTTATCGGATAGTAATTCACTATGTCGCAAAGGAATCAAATCATGAAAGAAAACGTATACCTTGGCACCGATATCCTTTGCCTTTAACATAACCTCCCGAAGCTTTGCATGCTCATCCCAGCAAGCATCCATAAAGAAAAGCCTGTCCCCGGACTCTATGCTTATCTCTGCCTCCGGTAATCCCTGAGGCAAATCAAACACATACTCATGAAAACGATAGGCCGTACGTCCCGTCTTAAAATCACAGGGAACAACCTGATATTCAGGATTTACGCACAACGCCCTATAAACTTCCTTCACACTGCGCTGAATCCCCGTTCCTCCATCATAAATTATGATATTTGAAACATCATAGAGAACACGCTGCGTCTTAGTCTTTTGCCCGTAAATCAAATAAGGCTTTTTCCTTCCTCTGAAAATTTCCAGGCAAGATTTTGCTGTATCTTCCCACTTGTATCGCCTGATTTTGCTTGAGTCGGGAATTTTCTTTCTCTTGTTAAAACCTGCAAGAATTTTTGCCAGTTCGTGATGATTTGTATTGTCAAAGTAAAGGGCGCAAGAACCAGCCACCTCATGAAAAATGGGAATATCGCTGACAATCAAAGGCAATTTTTCCTTGGCTGCCTCTATCAGGGGCAAGCCAAACCCCTCAGCCTTAGAAGCATTCACCAAAGCCTTGGCATGACGATATGCATAGTTAAGTTCTGCATCATCTGCATCCTGCAGCCAAAGAATACGCCCTGTGCCTGTAAGCCGTTCAAAGACTTTTTGGAAAGCATCATTTCTCCAGCCATTCTTTCCTATTACAAGAAGCCTTCCAGCAAAATCCTGCTTTTGTATGGCTTCTTCCATGGCCGCCAGTACCAGTTCGCAATTTTTCCGCACCTCCACGGTGCCCACCATCAAGTAAGTCTCTCCCTTTAGGAAATCCTGTAACTCTTTACGGACATTACCATCTTCGGCCTTATTTTGGCCAAAGACAGACCCCATTGGAATCCAATGGATGGCCAGCGGCTCCTCCCGAAGGAAATTTTGCTCTTCAAAATAAGAGCGCAAGTCACTGGCAGTGGCCTTTGAATCACAAAGACATCTGTCCATATATGAAGCACACAGAGCAGTAAATCTCCTGAAATTGGCATCCGAACCACCCTCCGGCAAATATTCTGGATGCCGAATGGGGATAAGGTCATGGAACAGTGCCACACATCTCGCCCCGGCTTTATGGGCAAGTTTCATGAGCTTTTCCATATCCCGCCAATAATCCCATACCGAATCCAGGAAAAAGAGAATATCTCCTGCTGAAAGCTCAACCTGCATTTCTTCAGGATTTGCCTCTGTGCCACGAGCCTCATAAGCATAACAGGTAAAGAGACCGCCTTCCCGATACTGGGTTGGCACTATCTCAAAGTCCGTGCCCAAACTCTTCATCTGTGCATAAACATTATTTACTACCCGCTGGACGCCGGTATGGAAATCCACCTTGGAAATAAAGGAAAGATCCACAAAAATATACTTTTTTTCCTGTTGCCGCGGGAAGGGGCGAGCAATCGCTGCCAGTTCTATTTCTTCCTCACCATGGGGACGACGGAAACTTCTCAAATTATCTAAAAGAGGCAGGTAAAAATTCTTCTGCCAATCCAGTCGGCGATAGGCCTCCCCATGCCACTTGATATAGCTTGGTTTTAAGCCTCTCCGTATGAGATAAGCCTTCTGATTTTGAGCTGTGGTATAATCAAGATTGGACAGAAGCACATAATCAAAATTCAAACTATACAAAAGTTCCTGGTCAACCAACCTGCCGTCCAGTTCCCGCTGCAGCACTTCACTGCTGTCAATAATAGCCACGGGAATCGCATATCCACTGTCGCGCCCCTGACGGAAAAATTCATAGGATATTTCCTCTGCTCCGTAAATAACCACCCTGGCACCACGGGGGAAGAGATGAAAAGGAAAGATGAACTCGCTACCTGACTGTGAAATAGGAGCAAAGTGAACAACTTCCTCTGCTTCTGACTTTGTTCCTGCTTGCTTCTCAACTACTTGAACGAACCAGTTCTCCTGAAGCTGGCAACTGCGATGAGGTTTCGTCGCCAAGGCCGCATAGAACTCTTTCTGAGGATCTGCTTTCCCCGGCAGTTCCGGCAGAGAGATGTTCTCCCCCAATAAAAATTCCCGCCGAAAAATTGCAGCCGAAAGATGCCATGGCTCTTTCTCATTTTCTTCGGCAATATTATCCAAAGAACGAATCTCTGCCTGCAAAAAATCCAGCCTATCTTTTCTCGCTGCTACCACTAGCTTTTTATATGCGCCCTTCGATGCACGACAATTAGGGTACAAAAAAGCCACATACTCTCCCTCAGCTGCTTCAAGCCCTAAGTTCAGCTGATATCCAAGGCTGCGTTTTTTTGCATAAAGCAACTTTACACTGCTTTCCCTTTCCTGTTCTTCCAGGACATCAAGGGTGCTATCCTTGGAAAGAGCATCCACGCAGATGATTTCTACCCCCTGCCCCTGCAGGCTGCTCAGGCAGTCTTCGATTAGCTCCCCATCATTGAATGTGGGGATGATTACAGAAACTTTCGGTTCGGCAGTCATTTACATTCTCCTTGAATTAGATAATTAAAATGGATTATCTTTCACTAAAACATCATTGACCCAAATCTGGAAGCCATCCACGTTGGTTGCATCCACCATATGCTCTGGCTTTTGAGTGAAACTAAAGTTGCATGGAGTTTCACGGAAGAGGCGGAAACCATGCTCAGGCAGAAAATCTATAAGGAAGCTCTCTATCTCCCGGCTATGGGTTCCAATGGCCAGCCATTTTACCTTATCAACGAAGACCTTTACCTGAGCTTTGATAAGCTCCTGCTCATAGCCCTGGATGTCTATATGCACTAAGTCAAATATTGACACATTCTCGGCAAGCTGTGCCATGTGATAGCCCTGTACTTCTTCGATATCGTTCCCCTTAAACGGTGAATCAGACACCAAAGACGCACCATAATCCTCTATACCCACCACTGGTATCTTCACACTGGTTCCATCATTAACAACACCATGATAGAGGGTAACAGCCACTCCATCACTCTCTGTCGTCAAGCCAAAATTTACTGTTGGACAGAGCCCGTTCTTATTCAGATGACGACGGATTAAAGGCAGCTTGTTACCTTCTCCCTCAACACCTATAAGTCTTATGGGCTTTTTCCCCAGTCTCTTTGCCACCACTCCACCAGCACAAAGCCAAGGCGCCCAGCCTGCTCCCAACTCCATCATGGTAAAACTCTCCCCTGCTGTTTCCAAAGCAGCGAAGAGTGCAAGGTACTCTATTGCCTCCGCATGGAATCCATCATCCGGTACGGGCACCCCGGCAAAGGATCGTCCACTGAGCGTCTTTGCCAAAAAAGGCAGGTCTGCCAAGCAATGCTTGATGCCAAGCCAGTCCGTCAAAAAACCTTCCTCTGTCTCTAGCGTGGCAGGGACATACCTGCTGAGGATTGCCAGATCAGAACCTCTGAAGCCGGCCAAACGATGTACGCCACAGTGCTTCTGCTTGAATTCCCGTGAGTTTATAAAGACATCTATAAGATCACTTCTCACCCCCCCCCGAATTGAGAAACAGTATCATTTATAACCTGTTCATTCTCAGGCTCCCTGTCCAGGATATACCTATAGCAATTGATAACATCTTCCCTGATTACTGACATCTCATTTCCTCCCTATTCTCTCTTCATCTGTTCATACTTGGCGCTAAACTCAGGGCTGATGACAAAGTCGCGACGCAATTCATCAATAGTATGAAATGCAGCCAGTTTAGCTTCAATCATC